>NZ_JBNBPO030000038.1:0-27878 GCF_051280635.3 Nocardioides proteolyticus
TGGAGCGGTACGACGAGCGCCGCCGTGCCCCGCGGCCGGTCGACCTGCCCGCCGACGTCCTCGAGGAGCTCGCGCAGCGCCTGGTCGCCGGTGGCGTCGTACTCCCGCCGGAGGCGCTCGGCGAGCATCGCCCGCCACTCCTCGAGGTTCACGATCCTCGGCGCCAGGCCGCGCGGGTGCACCGACAGCCGCAGCACGTTGACCGGTGGCTCGAGCAGGTCCTCGTCGATCCCGTCGAGGAGCGAGAACGCCGCCTCGTTGGCGGTCACCAGCTCCCAGTGCCGGTCGACGACCAGGGCCGGGTAGGGCCCGTGGGCCTGGAGGATCGCCTCCAGCGCTGCGTTGGCCTCGGCCATCGGCGGGTCGTCGAGCCCGTGCTCGGGATGCACCGGTGCGTGGCCGGCGGCGAGCAGCAGCTCGTTCTGCTCGCGCAAGGGGACCTCCAGGTGGTCGCAGAGTCGCAGGATCATCGCGCTGGTCGGGCGGGAGCGGCCGTTCTCGAGGTAGCTGAGGTGCCGGGTCGACACGTCGGCCCGGCCGGCCAGCTCCAGCTGGGACAGGTGGCGGCGCTGCCGCCACTCGCGGATGAGCTCTCCGGCAGTGGCGTTCACGAGCGTCAACCTAGCGACGAGGTTGCGGCCCGGACATGACCTCGCAGGTCATGGACCTGCGACGCGGTGGCCGGTCGGATCGGGTCAGGACCGACGACGGGAGGACCCACCATGACCGCCACCGCACCCAAGGCCTATGCCATCGCCTACCTGCGCGAGGTGAGCCTGGGCCAGGAGATCTTCGACTACATCGAGCGGATCGACGAGTCGCTGGCGCCGTACGGCGGCCGGTTCCTCGTGCACGGCGGGGCCCTGACTCCGCTGGAGGGCGCGTGGGACGGTGACGTCGTCATTCTCGAGTTCCCCGACGTCACCGCCGCGAGGGAGTGGTACGCCTCGCCGGCCTACCAGGAGATCCTGCCGCTGCGCACCGAGCACTCGACGTCGATCGCCTGCGTGGTGGAGGGAGTGCCGACCGGCTACCGCGCGGTCGACAAGCTCCCGGTGCTGATGGGGAGCTCGGGGCGCTGACCCCGCGCCCCCCCGGGTACGAAAGCCCCGACTCGCGGGGCGAAAACCCCAGCTCGCGGGGCGGAAACCCCAACTCGCGGGACGGAAACCCCAACTCGCCGGGCGGAAACCCCAACTCGGTCAGCGGCGGGCGAGGTAGGCGAGCTGGGCGCGGACCGACCACTCGGCGGCGCCCCAGAGCGCCTCGTCCACGTCGGCGTAGACCACCTCGACCACCTCGCGCGGGAGGGTGGGGTGCTCGGCGACGTCGGGCGGCAGGTCGGCCGGAGCGCGGCCGAGCCGAGCCAGCGCGGCCTCCACCTGGGCGAGCCGCTCGCGGCGGTGGACCAGGTAGTGGTCGAGCACGCCGGCGGCGTCGTCCAGCACCGGCCCGTGGGCGGGCCACAGCGTCTCCACGCGGCCGGCGGCGACGAGGGCGCGCATCCGCTCGATCGAGTCGAAGTAGGAGCCGAGGTCGCCGTCGGGGTGCACGATCACGGTCGTGCCGCGGCCGAGCACCATGTCGCCGGTGAGCAGCGCGCGGTCGGCGGCGAGCAGCAGCGAGACCGAGTCGGTGGTGTGGCCGGGGGTGGCCACCACCTCGGCCTCCAGCCCGCCGACGGCGAGCACCTCGCCGTCGGTCAGCGGCTCCGAGCGCCAGCACTGCTGGGGATCGAGGCCCCGCACGCCGCAGCCCATCCGCTCGGCGAAGGACCGCGCCGCCTCGGTGTGGTCGAGGTGGTGGTGGGTGACCACGACGGTGTCCACCTGGCCGGCGACCTCCGCCACCGCCTCGAGGTGCTCGTCGTCGAGCGGGCCCGGGTCGACGACGACCGACCGTTCGGCCCCGGGCTCGCGGAGCACCCAGGTGTTGGTGCCGTCGAGCGTCATCAGGCCGGGGTTGGGCGCGAGCACGCAGCGTCCGCGGGCGCCGTACTCACCGCCGGTCCAGGGCTTCACCGGTCAGCCTCGCCGCGCCGCCACGAGCGGGCGCAGCTGCTCGGGCATGGAGAGGGTGTAGCCCTCGCCCAGGGGCTCGACCTCGGGCATGAACATCTCCACGGTCCGGCCGACGCTGGAGTCCATCACCTCGTCGAGGTCGGGATGCGTGCCGATCTCGAGGCAGGTGAGGTACGTCGGCGGCAGCATCGCGAGCTCGCCGCGCTCGGCGCTGTCGGCGGCCGCTGCCGCCGGCAGCCACACGACCTCCGAGGACTCCGTGGAGACGTCGCGGGTGCGCTGCCCCTCCGGCAGCCGGGCGACGAAGAACCAGGTGCGGTAGCGCTTCGGCTCGAAGATCGGCGTCAGCCAGCCGCTCCAGATGCCGAGCAGGTCGGTGCGCAGCACGAGGCCGCGCCGGTCGAGGAAGTCGGTCATCGCGAGCTCGCGCGACTCCAGGGCGACCCGGTCGGCCTCCCAGTCCTCCCCCGTCGTGTCGGCGACGACGGCATCGCCGGCCGGCCCCGCCAGCAGCACCCCGGACTCCTCGAACGTCTCGCGCACCGCAGCACAGACCAGCGCCCGGGCCAGCTCCTCCTCGGTGCCGAGCAGGCGACCCCACTCCGCCGGCGAGGGACCGGCCCAGCCGACCGAGTGGTCGAAGTCCCGCGCGTCGACGCCACCGCCCGGGAACACGCACATCCCGCCCGCGAAGGCCATCGTGCTCTGGCGGCGCAGCAGGTAGACCTCCGGCTCGTCGGCAGCACCAGGGCGCAGCAGCACGACGGTCGCCGCGTCGCGCGGCTCGGCGGGACTCCGGCGCCCGTCGGCGTACTCCTCGGAGAGGGCCAGGAACTTCTCCGGCAGCGGCACCGGCGGCAACGGGATGCTCAACCCGCCGCCCTCGCGACGCCCGGGCCGACGACCTCGGCCACGACCTCGACCTCGACCGGCGCGTCGAGCGGGAGGACGGGCACGCCGACGGCCGAGCGGGCGTGGACGCCGGCCTCGCCGAAGACGTCGCCGAGCAGCTCGCTGGCACCGTTGGCCACGCCGGGCTGACCGGTGAAGTCGGGCGTGGACGCCACGAAGGCGGTCAGCTTGACGATCCGGACGCGGGCGAGGTCGCCGGCCACCGACCTGATCGCGGCGATCGCGTTGAGCGCGCACTGACGGGCACAGTCGTAGGCCTGCTCGGCGCTCACCGCGTCGCCGACCTTGCCCGTCGCGATCAGCGCACCGTCGCGCATCGGCAGCTGGCCGGCGGTGTAGACGGCGGCACCGCTCCGCACGGCCGGCACGTACGCCGCCACGGGCGGCACCACGTCGGGCACGCTCAGGCCCAGCCGGGCGAGCCGCTCCTCGGGGGACCCTGACGACGGCATCAGCTCAGCCCGCCGCCGTCACTGCGCGGGCCGCTTGAAGTAGGCGATGTCGTTGCCGCCCTGGCCGGGGATCACCGTCACGAGCTCCCAGCCGTCCTGGCCGAAGTTGTTGAGGATCTGCGCCGCGGCGTGGTTGAGGACAGGAGCCACGCTGTATTCCCACTTGGTCATGCCTCGCAGCCTACTGACGCCGCCGGCCGCCCCGCGTGGGGCGACCGGTCCCGCGGATCATCCCGTGGTCTGACGTCTGGGGGGAGCCGGCGGTCTACGGTGACCGCGTGGCACCTGACGACCGGCAACCGTGGCGGCTCGGGCCCCGCGGTGAGCGCTGGTTCGACCTCGGCCTGGTCGGCTTCCTGCTGCTCCCGGTGCCGGCGTTCCTCCTCTTCGGCAGCCTCACCCACGGCCTGGTGATGGCCGCCCAGATCGTCCCGCTGGCCTGGCGGCGGCGGTGGCCGGTGCCCGTGTTCGGGGTGGTCGCGGCGGCGAGCGCCGGCCAGGCGGTGCTCGTGGACCAGCCGCTGTGGAGCCAGGCCGCCTTCCCCGTCGCGCTCTACTCCGTCGCCCGGTTCGCGACGACGGCGTGGTCGTTGGCCGCGGCGGCCGTCGGCCTCGCCGGTGCGGTCATCGCCTCGACCGTCTGGCTCCGCGGCTTCGGTGACGGCGCGCTCACGCCCAGCAGCTTCACCGCCTATACCGTCACGATCTCCCTGGTGGTGATCGCCGCCTGGGCGCTCGGGACCCTCGGCCGGATCCGGCAGGCGTACGTCGACACGCTCGTCGAGCGCGGTGAGCGGCTGGCGCGGGAGGCAGCCCAGCAGGCCGCCCTGGCCGCTGTCGAGGAACGGCACCGGATCGCCCGCGAGATGCACGACGTGGTCGCCCACGGACTGACCACGATCGTGGTGCAGGCCGACGGCGCGCGGGCCGCGGCGACGCAGGACCCCGCCGTCGCCGGCCCGGCGCTCGCGACGATCTCCGCGACGGGCCGCGAGGCGATCGCGGAGATGCGCCGGATGCTCGGCGTGCTGCGTGCGGACGGGCCCGCGACGCTCCCTCAGCCACGGCTGGGCGACGTCCCGGCGCTCGTGGACGCCGCCCGGCGCGCCGGCACTCGGCTGACCGTCGACCTGCCCGACCCCCTGCCGGTCGTCTCCGACGGCGTCGCGCTCACGGCCTACCGGGTGGCGCAGGAGGCGCTCAGCAACGTGCGGAAGCATGCCGGCCCGGCGGCCACTGCCGACCTCCGGCTGGCGGTCGAGGACGCAGTGCTGCTGGTCGAGGTGAGCGACGACGGCCGCGGCGCCGCGGCCCGCGACGACGGCCGCGGCCTCGGCCTGACCGGGATGCGGGAGCGCGTGCGGGCGCACGACGGCAGCCTCACGGCCGGCCCCCGCCCCGGTGGCGGCTTCGCCGTCTGCGCGAGGATCCCGCTGTGACCGACGCGGCGGAGACCGAGGAGCCGATCCGCGTCTTCCTGGTCGACGACCAGGAGCTGGTGCGGGCGGGGTTCCGGATGCTCGTCGACAGCCAGCCCGACCTCACGGTGGTCGGCGAGGCCGGCGACGGCGGCGACGCGCTCGAGCGACTCGCCGTGACCGCCTGCGACGTGGTGCTCATGGACGTCCGGATGCCGCGGCTGGACGGCGTGGAGGCCACGCGGCGCCTGGCCGCCCGCCCCGGCGCGCCTCGCGTGGTGGTGCTGACGACCTTCGACCTCGACGAGTACGCCCTCGCCGCGATCAAGGCGGGCGCCGCCGCGTTCCTGCTCAAGGACGCGACCCCGGAGACGCTGCTGGCCGCGGTGCGATCGGTCCACGCCGGCGACGCGGTGGTCGCACCGAGCACCACCCGGCGCCTGCTCCAGCACTTCGCCGCCGCCCTCCCCGATCCGTCCGGTCCGCCGCCCGACCGGCGGCTCGCGGAGCTCACCGAGCGCGAGCGGGAGGTGCTGGTGCTCGTCGGCCGCGGCCTGTCCAACGCCGAGCTCGCCGCGGAGCTGTTCGTCTCCGAGGCGACCGTGAAGACCCACGTGGGCCGGCTGCTCGCCAAGACCGGCTCCCGCGACCGGGTCCAGCTGGTGGTGCTGGCCTACGAGGCCGGGCTCGTCCGGCCCTGACCCCGCCGCCGGTGCGATGCCGGACCTGCACGTCCGCCCGGCGTCGTACGACCGGATCCGTCCGGGGCCTGACGCATCGGGGCCCGCCGCCGACGACGCTCGACCCATGTCATCGACCCGGTTCCACACTCCCCCCGCACCAGCACCCGTCACCCTCGCCGCCTCCGCCCGCGGACTGACCCGGTCCTACGGCCGCGGCGACGCCGTCGTGCACGCCCTGCGCGGCGTGGACCTCGACCTGCCGGCCGGCCGGTTCACCGCGATCATGGGCCCGTCCGGCTCCGGCAAGTCCACGTTGATGCACTGCCTCGCCGGGCTCGACCAGCCTTCGTCGGGCGAGGTCACGGTCGCCGGGCAGCGGCTCGACGGGCTCACCGACGACGCCCTGACCCGGTTCCGCCGCGACCACGTCGGCTTCGTGTTCCAGGCGTTCAACCTGCTGCCGATGCTGACCGCGGAGCAGAACATCTGGCTGCCCACCGAGCTCGCGGGCGGCCGAAGAGGAACGGCACAGAGGGGAGCGGCACAGAGGGGAACGGCACAGCAGCGGGCGGCTCGGGAGCGCTTCGACCACGTGGTCACCACCCTCGGGCTGGGTGACCGGCTGGGCCACCGTCCCGCCGAGCTGTCCGGAGGGCAGCAGCAGCGCGTGGCCATCGCTCGGGCGCTGGTCGCCGCGCCGGCGATCGTGTTCGCCGACGAGCCCACCGGCAACCTCGACACGGCCGCGTCCGCCGAGGTCCTGTCGTTCCTGCGCCGCTCGGTCAAGGAGCTGGGACAGACCGTGGTGATGGTGACCCACGAGCTGGACGCCGCAGGGCACGCCGACGACGTGGTGGTGCTCGGCGACGGCCGGATCACCGCCCGGCTCACCGGTCCGTCCCAGCAGGACCTGGTGGTCGCACTGTCCCGGCGGGCATCCTGATGCGCACCGTGCTCCTCGCGTCGCTGCGCACCCACACCCGCAGGTACGGCGCCGCTCTGCTCGCCGTGGTCGTCGGCGTGGTCTTCATCCTGGTCACCGCCGCGCTCTCCTCCGCCGTCCGCAACGGGCTGACGGCCGGCCTGGCGGAGCCGTACGACGGCGCCGACGCCGTCGTGGAGAAGCCGACGACCGAGCAGGCGGCCCGCCTGCTCGCGGCGGCGCCCGACGCCGGCGCGGACGCCTGGCTCGTCGGCTGGACCATCCAGCCCCTGACCCACGACGACACGGTCGTCGACGCCAGCGCCGACGTCGGCCAGGTCGCCGACCGCCCGGACCGCCGCTGGCAGGAGGTCGAGCACGGCCGGCTCCCGACCGTTCCCGGGGAGGCGGTGGCCGACGTCAACGCCGCGAAGGGTGCCGGCATCCGGATCGGCGACACCGTCACCGTCGGCGCGGGAGAGGAGGCGCGGCAGCTGGAGGTGGTCGGCCTGGTCGACTCGCCCTCACCGTTCGCGTCGGCCTCGCTGTACCTGCTGTGGGAGGACCTCGCGCACTGGGTCGACAGCGTCTACGTGAGCAGTGTCGCCTGGTCGGGCCCCGGCGGCCACGACGCCGCGGCCGACGCCGTGCGGGCAGTGGTCCCGGACGCCCGGGTGATGACGCTCGACGCGTTCGTGGCTCAGGTGCACGAGGAGGTCAACAACGGGGTCGACCTGATCGCCATCGTGGTGCTCCTCTTCGCCGCCATCGCGCTGCTCGTCGCCGTGCTGGTCATCAACAACACCTTCGCCATCCTCTTCGCGCAGCGGACCCGCGACTTCGCGCTCCTCCGCTGCGTCGGCGCAACCCGCGGCCAGGTGCTCCGGTCGGTGCGCCTGGAGTCACTGGCGCTGGGATCGCTGGCGGCGATCCTCGGGCTGGGCCTCGGCCTGGGCGCCGGCCACGGGCTGGTGGCACTCGTCCGCGCGCAGTGGCCGGGGGCGGACCTCGGCACGGCCGAGGTCGGTCCGGCGTGGGTGCTGGCCGCCGTCGGCGTCGCAGTGGGCGTGACGCTGGTCGCCGCCTGGCTCCCCACGAGGCGGGTCGTCGGCGTGAGTCCGCTGGCGGCGCTGCGCCCGGACGACGCCACCAGCGTCCGCACCCGCCCCGGCCGGCTGCGGGCCGGTGCCGGCCTGCTCACCCTCGCGGCCGGAGCCACCCTGATGGCGATCGCGGTCGCGGGCAGCATCCTCCCCGCGCTGGTCGCCGGTGGCACCCTCGCGTTCGCCGGGATCCTGCTGCTCGGGCCGGTGCTGGTGCCGTCGGTCATCCGGGCGCTCACCCCGGTCGCCGGGCGGGCGCTGGGAGCCACCGGTCGGCTCGCCGGCGACAACGCCGTGCGCAACCCGCGACGCACCGCCGCCACGACCGCCTCCCTTCTCATCGGCGTGACCCTCACGACGGCGGTGCTCACCGGCATGGCGAGCTCGCGGGCGGCCCTCGCGAAGGAGATGGCCCGGCAGCACCCGGTCGACGTCGCGGTGACGGCCACGGACGCGCTGCCCGCCGAGCTGCACGACCGGATCGCCGCGGTCGACGGCGTCCGCGCCGTGCTGTCGGTGCCGGGGACCGCGGCGCGACTCGAGGGGGTCGGCGAGCTGCCGGTCCTCGCGGCTCCCACGGTCCGGGACGCCGGCGTCCGCGCCGTGGTGCACGGCGACCAGCTGCCGGCACCGGGACCGGGCCAGGTGGTGCTGCCCTGGGACGAGCTGGGCGACGGCGTCGCCGTCGGCGACGAGGTCGCGGTGGCCGTGGGCGGCCGCTCGATGACGCTGCGGGTGCGCGGCGGAGAGGGCTGGGGCGGCGCCGCCCTGGTGCACCGGCGCACCCTCGCCCGGCTCGACCCGGCGGCCCGCCCGCGCGCCGCGTGGGTGCGGGCCACGGCCGAGGCCGACGCCGAGGACCTCGCCGGCTCGCTGCAGGCGATCGCCACCCCGGCAGGCGCCGAGCTCGAGAACGGCCTGGCGAAGCGCGACTACGTCGACCTGCAGCTGGACGTGCTGACCGGAGGCGTCGTCGGCCTACTGGGGATCGCCGTGCTGATCGCCCTCGTCGGCATCGCCAACACCTTGGGCCTGTCGGTGCTCGAGCGCGGGCGGGAGCACGCCCTGTTACGCGCGCTCGGCCTCACCCGCCGCCAGCTGAGGCGGATGCTGGCCGCCGAGGCGGTGCTGCTGTCGCTGGTGGCGACGATCCTCGGCACCGCTGTGGGCGTGGTGTTCGCCTGGGCGGGTGTGCAGGCCATGGTGCAGCCCGTGGTGGCCGACGCCCGGCTGGTGCTGCCGGTGGACCAGCTGGCGTTCGTCCTGGGCGTGTCCGCCGTCGCCGGGCTGGTGGCCGCGGTGCTGCCGTCGCGCAGGGCCGCGCGCACCACCCCGGCTGCGGGCCTGGCGCTGGACTGACACGACCCGAAGGCGACCGGAGCGGCGGCCCGCGCGGCGGCGGGCACGGTGGTCAGGGTTCGCGGACCTTGGCCACCGACCCGCTGCCCTCGGTGTCGTCCGCCTTCCGCGCGCGGCTCTCGGCCAGGAACGCCAGCCGGCGCAGCGCCTCGACGTTGCGCCACGACAGCATCACGTCGCGCAGCGGCTTGAGCAGGAGCGTGGCGGGACCGGACGAGGCGTCCTCCTCCATCGTCACCAGCGTGCCCTTGGCATGCGGCTGACAGGTGATCTTGACCTTCCCCTCACCGGCCGGCCAGGCGCGCACGGTCAGCAGCAGCGAGTGGGGACGGTCGATCGCCTCGATCGAGGTGGTGTCGCTGATCAGCAGCGGCCAGGCGCCGACCGAGTGGTGGATCCGGCTTCCCGGCTCGGGCCACGCCTCCTCGACCTCGCGGATCCGGGCGGCGCCCACGACCCAGGTGGCATAGCTCCAGCCGTCCTCGAGGATGTCGAAGACGTCGTCGGGCGCGCAGCGGAAGATTCGCGAGTTCCTGCTCATGCGCGTCAGGTACCCGGTGACGCGACCGGCATGCCGCGTCTCAGACGAGATGCCGCAGGACCCGGCCCCCGACCCGGCGGCCGACCACACCGGCGAGGCGCGCGCCCGCGCCCAGCGGCGTGTGCCGCAGCTGCTCCTGGCGCGACACCGGCCGGGCCTGGTCGTCGAAGGACCCGTGGCATCCGTGGTCGCCCGGCAGCGGCTCCCAGAGGTTGTCGCCGGAGCGCACCGGCCGCTCCACCTGCTGGCCGTCGTAGCCGGTCTCTTTCAGCACGCGGTCGAGCGCGCCGGGGAAGACCCGGTCGGCGAGCACCGTGCGGGTCGTCACGAACGACACCTGCACCGAGCGGTCGCCGGTGCGCGCGGCGTGCACGATCGCCTCGGCCGCGACCTCGGGCTGGTAGATCGGCGGCACCGGCTGCGGCGCCTTCTCCAGCAGGTTGCGGCACATGTCGAACTGCGGGGTGTTGATCGCGGGCAGGTTGACCTCGCTGACGGTGATCGCGCTGCCCTGGTGCAGCAGCTCGCTGCGCAGGGAGTCGGAGAGCCCCTGCACGGCGTGCTTCGCGGCGCAGTACGCCGACTGCAGCGGGATCCCGCGGTAGGCGAGCGCGCTCCCCACCTGGACGATCCGCCCCCTGCCCCGCGGCCGCATGCAGCGCAGCGCGGCGCGGGTCCCGTTCGCCGTACCGCCGAAGACGACGTCGACGACCCGGTCGAAGTCCTCGGCGGCCACCTGCTCGAAGTCGCCCATCACGGTGACCATGGCGGAGTTCACCCACACCTCGATCGGCCCGACCTCCTGCTCGACCGTGTCGGCGGCGGCCTCCACCGCGGCCCGGTCGGTCACGTCGACCTGGATGGCCCGGCACTCGGGCTGCCGGTCGCGGAGCTCGGTCTCGGTGGCGTCCAGGGCGTCGCGGCCGCGGGCCAGCACGACGACGGGATGGCCCTCGTCGGCGAAGGCCCGGGCTGCGGCCCGGCCTACACCGGACGTGCCTCCGGTCACGACCACGACCCCTCGCGGGTGGGGTGCACTCATCGTCAGCTCCTCAGCTCGTCGAACACTCGTCGCGGGGCCTGGACCAGCCCGCGCAGCCGGGCGTGGGCCAGGGCGGCCCGCGCGGCGTTGGACCCGCAGGCGCCGTGCACGCCGCCTCCGGGATGCGCCGACGCGGAGCCCAGGTAGAGGCCGCGGACCGGCGTCTCCGCCCGGCCGAGCCCCGGGACCGGGCGGAACACCAGCTGCTGGTGGAGGCTGGCGGTGCCGCCGTTGAGCGCCCCGTTGACCAGGTTGGCGTCGCGCGCCTGCATCTCCCGCGGCCCGAGCACCCGTCGCGCCAGCACCCGGTCGGCGAACCCGGGGGCGTACTCCTCGATCCGGGCCTGGATCCGGTCGGCCATCCGCTCGGCGTCGTCGTGGCCCCAGCGCCCGGTGATCCCGTCGGGGCCGGCGTCGCCACGGGCCACGTGGGGCAGGTGGGTGTAGGCCCAGAGGGCCTCCGCGCCGGCAGGCGCACGGGTCGGGTCGGCCGCCGCCATCTGGCCGGTCAGCAGGAACGGCCGGTCGGGCACCAGCCCGTCGGCGATCTGGGCGCCCTGGCGGGCGAGGTCGTCGATCCGCTCGGCGACGTGGACCGTGCCGGGCGCGACCTCCGGAGTGCTCGCCCACGGAACCGGTCCGGACAGCGCCCAGTCGACCTTGATCGTCGCGGGATCCCAGGAGAACCGCCGGATCCGCCGCCGCACGGTCGCGGGCAGGTCGGCCTCCGGCACGAGCCCGCCGTACAGCGCAGGGGCGGCGACGTCGGCGACCACCGCCTGCCGCACGCGGACCTCCCCCTGCGGCGTCCGTACGGCGACCGCGCGGCCGTCGCGCACCACCACCCGCTCGGCCCGGCAGCCGGTCACGATCCGGCCGCCGGCGGCCTCCAGGCGGCGGGCCATCGCTCCGCTCAGCGCTCCGGCGCCGCCCACGGGCACGGGGTAGCCGAGGTGCTGGCCGATCATCGACAGCAGCCAGCCCATCACCGTGGACCCGACGCCGTCCATCGAGATGTCGGCGTGGCCCGCGTTGGCCGCGAGCAGCATCTTCGCCCCGTCGCCGCGGAACCGCTGGTCCGCGACCTCGCGCATCGGCGCCAGCAGCTCCCGGACGAAGCCCATCCCGCCGGCGCGGGGCAGGCGGGCGACCGCCCCGAGCCCCGCCCTGACCGGCGGGAACGGAGCGAGCAGGGCACCGATCACCTGCTCGCCGATCACGTCCCACCCGCGGCACAGGTCGAGCCAGGCCGCACCGTCGCCGGGGCAGGCGCGGTCGAGAGCCGCCGCGGTCCGGTCGCGGTCGGGATGCACGAGCGCCCACTCCCCCGAGCGGTACGGCGTGCCGTACACGGCCGGCGCATGCGCCCACTCCAGACCGTGCCGCTCGAGGCCGAGCGCGCGGATGGTGGGGCTCACCGCGGCCAGCGGGTAGAAGGAGCTGAACGTGTCGTGGACGAAGCCCTCGTGGACGTCGGAGTCGCTGGCCACCGCGCCACCGATCCGGGGCTGCTCCTCGACGACGAGCACGTCCCACCCGGCGTCGACGAGCAGGTTGGCGGCGACCAGCCCGTTGGGCCCGCTCCCGATGACGACGGCATCGACCTCGGCGGCGAGGGTCGCCGCGTCAGCGCGGCGGTCGTGCTCGCGCGTCGAGTTCATCCAAGCTCCTCCCGGTCGAACGCTTCGGTACCCGCCGCCCGCCGGAGGAAACCGGAGGCCCCGGCGCACGCACCGCTCCCCGCGCCGGTCGTGCCGGGCATCGCTACGCTCGGCGTGTGAGCGACTGGCCCCGCGTCCGCCTGCACGTGGTCACCGGCAAGGGTGGCACGGGCAAGTCGACGGTCGCCTCCGCGCTCGCCCTCGCGCTCGCCACGGAGGGCAGGAACGTGCTGCTCTGCGAGGTCGAGGGCCGCCAGGGCATCGCGCGGATGTTCGACGTCGACCCGCTGCCCTACGAGGAGAGGCGGCTGACCACGGGCCTGCCCGATGCCGACGGCGGGCGGGGGGTGGTGCACGCGCTGCACATCGACGCCGAGTCGGCGCTGCTGGAGTACCTCGCGATGTACTACCGGCTCGGCCGCGCCGGCCGCGCCCTCGACCGGTTCGGCGTGACGGAGTTCGCGACCACCATCGCGCCGGGCGTGCGGGACGTGCTGCTCACCGGCAAGGTCTACGAGGCGGTGCAGCGCAACAGCCGCAACAAGGGCGCCATCGAGTACGACGCCGTGGTGCTCGACGCACCGCCGACCGGCCGGATCACCCAGTTCCTCAACGTCAGCAACGAGCTCGCCGGGCTGGCGAAGGTCGGGCCGATCAAGTCCCAGTCGGACACGATGATGACCCTCTTCCGCTCCCCGCGCACCGCGGTGCACCTGGTGACGGTGCTGGAGGAGATGCCGGTGCAGGAGACCGCCGACGGCATCGCGGAGCTGCGTGCCGCGCGGCTGCCGGTCGGCGGCGTCGTCGTCAACCAGGTCCGCCCCCGCGACCTCTCCGCGGCCGACCTCGAGGCGGCGCGCAACGGGACCCTCGACCGCGGCCGGGTGGAGGCCGACCTGAAGGACGCTGGCATCGACGCCGACGCCGGGCTGGTCGACGGACTGCTCGCCGAGGCCGCCGACCACGCCGAGCGCCGCGCCCTCGAGGACTCCCAGCGGGCGATCGTCGACGGCCTCGACGCGCCGTCCTACGAGCTGCCCCGGATGGCCGGCGGCATCGACCTCGGTGGGCTCTACGAGCTGGCCGGCCTCCTCCGGCAGCAGGGGATGGCATGAGCACACGGGAAGGTGGCTGAGCATGGCCCGGAGCACTGCCAGGCGTCCCTCGCGGCTCGGGCCGGCCACGCCGACCGGGCACCGGGCGGCCGCGCTCGACGTCGACGCCCTCCTCGACAACCCGACGACCGGCATCATCGTGTGCTGCGGCTCGGGCGGCGTCGGCAAGACCACGACCAGCGCCGCGCTCGCGCTGCGGGCCGCGGAGCGGGGCCGCAAGGTCGTCGTGCTCACGATCGACCCGGCGCGGCGGCTGGCGCAGTCGATGGGCATCGAGGAGCTCGACAACACCCCTCGCCCGGTGGCCGGCGTGGCCGGTGACGGCCGGCTCGACGCGATGATGCTCGACATGAAGCGCACCTTCGACGAGGTGGTGCTCTCCCAGGCCAGCCCGGAGAAGGCGCGCCAGATCCTGGCGAACCCGTTCTACGTCGCGCTGTCGAGCTCCTTCGCCGGCACCCAGGAGTACATGGCGATGGAGAAGCTGGGCCAGCTCTACCGCGAGTTCGTGGTCGGGGACGCCCGCGCGGGGAGCGCGAACGCCGGCACCTACGACCTGATCGTGGTCGACACCCCGCCGTCGCGGTCGGCGCTGGACTTCCTGGACGCCCCGGAGCGGCTCTCGAGCTTCCTCGACGGGCGCTTCGTGCGGCTGCTGCTCGCTCCGGCGAAGGGGCCCGCCAAGCTGATGAGCGCCGGCTTCGGCATCATCACCAACGCCCTCACCCGGATCCTCGGGGCCCAGTTCCTCAAGGACCTGCAGACCTTCGTGACGGCGCTGGACACGGTCTTCGGCGGCTTCCGGCAGCGCGCTCAGCAGACCTACTCGCTCCTGCAGGCCGACGGCACCGCGTTCCTCGTGGTCGCCGCGCCCGAGCCGGACGCGCTCCGCGAGGCGGAGTACTTCGTCGAGCGGCTGAGCGAGGACGGCATGCCGCTGGCCGGCCTGGTGGTCAACCGGGCCAGCCCCGAGCCCGCCGGTGCGCTGTCGGCCGACGAGGCGATGACCGGCGCCGAGCGGTTGCGCAAGCAGGACCCGGAGTCACTCACCGCGGGGCTGCTGCGGCTGCACGCCGACCGGGTCCGCACCGTCGAGCGCGAGCGCGGGCTCCGCGATCGGTTCGCCACCGCGCACCCGCAGGTGCCGGCGGCCGTCGTACCGGCGCTGGCCGGCGACGTGCACGACCTCGACGGCCTGCGGAAGGTCGGCGGGCTGCTCGCGCAGACCGGCTGACCCGCTCGACGGGCCCTCGACCGGCCGGGCCGACAGGGCCGCCGGGAAGGTCAGGCCGAGGTGGTCGCGCTGCCGGACAGCTGCCGGTTGCGCGCGTCCTCGAGGACCTTGCGCCACGAGGCGTTGGGCTTGCGGCGGAGGAGGGCACGGCGCTCCCGCTCCGTCATCCCGCCCCAGACGCCCCACTCGATCTGGTTGTCCAGGGCCTCGGCGAGGCACTCGGTGCGGACGGCACAACCGGTGCACATCTGCTTGGCCTTGTTCTGCTCAGCTCCACGAACGAAGAGCTGGTCCGGCGTCGTGTCCCGGCACGCGGCACGCGGTGCCCAGTCGTCAACCCACATAGTTGTCCCCTGATTTCCCACTACCGAGGAGCCAGCGCCCCCACAGCGCTTGGTTCTCCTCGACCGGTATAAAGTAAAGGACGCGCTCCATTACCAACACCGCTCGTTGGGCCCAACCTGCGTAGTCACATGGGACTACCTCGAGGCGGGCGCACCCGGTGCATCCGGAGCATCCCGGCCCGGTGCGCGGCGGCCGCGGCCGCCGTTCTCGACTCGGGAACGGTCGGGTGGGTCCCGTACGCTGGCGGCATGTCGCGTTCCCGGTCCGACGGCCTGCCTGCCCGCAAGGTCGCCTCCCACCTCGGCGTGATGCTGCTCGTCTCGCTGGTCCTCGGCGTGGTCGTCTCCGGCCTCGCCATCCCGTTCGCCGGCGTCACCGGCTTCGCCGCGCGCAACGTCGCCGAGTCGGTCGACGAACTGCCGCAGGAGCTGGAGACCGAGAAGCTGCCCCAGCGGACCGAGCTGAAGGACAAGAAGGGGCGGACCTTCGCCACGCTCTACGACCAGAACCGGGTGAACGTGCCGCTGCGGCAGATGTCCCGGACGATGGTCGAGGCGATCGTCGCGATCGAGGACTACCGCTTCTACCAGCACGGCGCGCTCGACGTCCGCGGCACGCTCCGCGCGCTGTTCACCAACCAGGCGGCCGACGGCGTGGTGCAGGGCGGCTCGTCGATCACCCAGCAGCTGGTGAAGCTGACCCTCGTCAACCAGGCCGACACCGAGGAGGAGCGCCGCGCGGCCACCGACGAGACGTACGCGCGCAAGCTCCGCGAGCTGCGCTACGCGATCGCCCTGGAGAAGCGGCACAGCAAGGACTGGATCCTCGAGCGCTACCTCAACACCGCCTACTTCGGCGACGGCGCGTACGGCGTCCAGGCCGCCGCCCAGCACTACTTCAGCGTGGACGCCAAGGACCTCAACCTCCGCCAGTCGGCCCTGCTCGCCGGGCTGGTGCAGAGCCCGGAGGCCTACAACCCGACCAAGAACCCCGCGCAGGCCAAGGTGCGGCGCAACATCGTGCTCGACCGGATGGCGCAGCTGAGCGTGATCAGCGAGGCCAAGGCCGAGAAGGTGAAGAAGCGCAACCTCGGCCTGAAGGTGCAGGAGCAGCCCAACGGCTGCGTGAACTCGCAGGCGCAGTTCTTCTGCGCGTTCGTGGTGAGCTGGCTCAAGGAGGACCCCGCCCTGGGCGCGACGCCCGAGGAGCGGGAGCGGCTGATCTTCAGCGGCGGCCTGACGATCAAGACGACGCTCGACATGGGCTTCCAGAAGGCGGCCCAGGAATCGGTGAGCGCGCAGGTGTTCAAGGGCGACCAGGCCGTCGGCGCGCTGGCGCTCGTCGAGCCCGGCACCGGCAACGTCCGGGGTCTCGCACAGTCGCGCCCCATGGGCACCAGGAAGAACCAGGGCGAGACGTTCCTGAACTACACCGTCCCGAAGAAGTACGGCGACGCCAACGGCTTCCAGGCCGGGTCGACGTTCAAGACGTTCGTGCTCGCGGCGGCGATCGACCAGGGGATCCCGCTGAACACCAAGATCCCCTCGCCGTCGCCGAAGTCCTTCGTGCTGAGCGAGTTCGAGACCTGCGACGGCCCCTACCAGGACACCGGCGTCTGGTCGCCGAAGAACTCCACCGGCGAGGGCACCTTCGACCTCTACACCGGCACCCGCCAGTCGATCAACACGTTCTTCATCCAGCTGGAGCAGAACCTGGAGGGCGGCGTCTGCGAACCGTGGAAGCTGGCCCGCCGCCTCGGCGTCGATGTCGGCAAGGGCGCCATGGTGCCGTCGTTCACGCTCGGCATCAACGACGTCAGCCCGCTGGAGATGGCCGAGGCCTACGCCACCTTCGCCGCCCGCGGGGTGCACTGCACCTCCCGCCCGGTCCTGCAGATCGAGGACGCCGACAGCAACGTCCTGAAGAAGTACGACAAGAAGTGCACCCAGGAGCTCCCCGGCCCGGTCGCCGACGCCGTCAACGACGTGCTGCGCGGCGTGGTCGAGCCCGGCGGCTTCGGCGCCGCTCTCAACCCCGGTCAGCCCGCCGCCGGCAAGACCGGCACGGTGAACGACAACAAGTCGGTGTGGTTCGCCGGCTACACCCCGAACCTCGCCGGCGCGGCGGTCGTCGCCGGAGCCAACCGGGAGGGCACGCAGATCAGCCTCGACGGCCAGAGCATCGGTGGCTACACGCGGTTCACGACCGCCGGCTCCACCACCGCCGGGCCGATCTGGGGCGGGGCGTTCCAGCGGATCGCCCAGTGGCTGCCGGACGAGAACTTCGTCCGGCCGTCGGGCCAGGACATCCGCGGCCTGCTGATGAGCATCCCCGCGGTCGGCGGCCGCTCCTTCGAGGACGCCAAGTCCGAGCTGGAGGGGATGGGCTTCCGCGTCGCCCGCGGCTCGATGGTCGACTCCAGCTACGACCGGGGCCTGGTCGCCTACTCCTACCCCGGCACCGGCGAGCAGCGCGCCGCCGGCGACACCATCACCCTCTACATCTCCGACGGCTCCCCGAAGGTCGAGCGCAAGCAGCAGGGGAAGAAGAACAAGAAGAAGAACCGCGGCCGCGGCTGACCCGAGCCGGCCGAGCCGGCCGAGTCAGCCCCGCAGCGACGGCGACGGGTCCGCTCAGCCGAGCTGGCGTCGTACCTCCGCGGCGACGGCGGCGCCGTCGGCGCGGCCCTTGACCTGCGGCTGCACGATCCCCATCACCTTGCCCATCGCCTTGGGGCCGGCACCGGCGGCGCCGGCCTGCTCGACCGCGTCCTTGACGATCGCGGCGATCTCCTCGGGACCGAGCTGCTCGGGCAGGTAGTCCTGGATCACCGCGGCCTCGGCACGCTCCTTGGCCGCGCTCTCGGGCCGGTTGCCCTCCTCGAAGGCGACCGCGGCCTCCCGGCGCTTCTTGGCCTCGCTGGCGAGCACGGTGAGCACCTCGTCGTCGGTGAGCTCCTTGGCGACCTTGCCGGCGACCTCGGCGTTGGTCACCGCGGTGAGGATCATCCGCAGCGTGGACGACCGCAGCTCGTCACGAGCCTTGATGGCGGTGGTGAGGTCGGCGCGGAGGCGGTCCTTGAGGGTGCTCATGGCCTGATTGTGCCCGCCGTGTGTCAGCCTTGCCGAATGGGATTGGTGCGATCGGTGCTGCGGGCCGCCCGGGCCGGAGCCGTGGCCGCCGGGACGGGCGGCGCCGCGGTCACGGCGTACGCCCTGTGGGAGGCGCGGCAGTACTCGCTGACGAGGTTCGACCTGCGGATCCTGCCGCCCGGGAGGCGGCCGTTGCGGGTGCTCCACCTCAGTGACATCCACCTGACGCCGGGCCAGGACCGCAAGCAGCAGTGGCTGCGGAGCCTGGCGGCCCTCGAGCCGGACCTGGTGATCGACACCGGCGACAACCTCGCGCACCGCGACGCGGTGCCCGTCCTGCTCGACAGCCTCGGCCCGCTGCTCGACCGGCCGGGCGTCTTCGTGCACGGCTCCAACGACTACTTCGAGCCGCGGCTGCGCAACCCGCTCGCCTACCTGACGCCCGACACCGGCAAGCGCCACACCGACGGACCGCAGCTGCCGTGGCGCGAGCTCTCGGCCGGCCTGACCGGCGCCGGCTGGCTCGACCTCACCAACACCCGGAGCCGTCTCGCCGTGGGCGAGACCGTGCTCGCCTTCGCCGGCGTCGACGACCCGCACCTCGGGTACGACGACCTCGCCGCCGTCGCCGGACCCGCCGACGCCGACGCCGACGTGCGGCTGGGGATCACCCACGCGCCGTACCTGCGCGTGCTCGACCGGTTCGCCGCCGACGGGTACGACGCCGTCGTGGCCGGCCACACCCACGGCGGGCAGGTCCGGCTGCCGCTGCCCGGCGGACCGCGCGCGCTCACCACCAACTGCGACCTCGACCCCGAGCGGGTCCGCGGGCTGCACCGCCACCCCGCCGGCTCCCGCCCCGGCGACCCGGGCTCCACGTGGCTGGAGGTGTCGGCCGGCATCGGCACCAGCCCCTACACCCGGATCCGGGTCGCCTGCCGCCCCGAGGCCGTCCTGCTGACCCTGCTCCCACGGGGCTGACCGGCCGCCGCCCCGCGAGGTCGAGGGTCTCCGCCGGACGACCGGGTGCCCCGACCCCCGCGATTGCAGGTCGCCCGATCCGCTCCGGTATGCTCCCCTGCTTGTGAGCGGGCCCGGTCGGGGCCGGCGCACGGCGGGCTGTGGCGCAGCTTGGTAGCGCGCCTCGTTCGGGACGAGGAGGCCGCAGGTTCAAATCCTGTCAGCCCGACAGGCCGAGAGGTGGACCCGGGAACGGGTCCACCTCTCGTCGTTTTCGACCACCGCTTTCGGCTTTCGGCCACGGCTTCCACTGCCGGGGGTTCGTGACACACTGCACCCCATGTCTGACGAGCAGGACAAGCTGAAGCTCAGCTTGGAGCCGCCCAAGCTGTTCGGGCGGAAGAAGAAGCCGACCGCGAAGGCCGGCACTCCCGAGCCCGCCACCCCGGCGCGCCCTGCCAATCGTCCGACCACCTCGCCGGGAGCCGCCGGCGAGGTCTCCGAGGCGCCCGAGGACGTGCCGGGCACCCCCGCCGCCGAGGAGGCCACGGAGCCGACGGTCGAGCCGGTCGAGGAGGCCCGAACCGGCGGTGCCGCGGACGCTGAGGCCGAGGAGGCCGAGGAGGCCGAGAGCGCTGAGACCGAGAGCGGCGAGGGGGCAGGCGGCGCCGCGGGGACGGAGGAGCAGACCGCGGTGATCGAGGGCGTGGACACCGACGCCGAGCCGGACGGGCCCGACGGGGCTGGCGGGGCTGGCGGGGCTGGCGGGTCGGTCGATGCCTCGACGACCCCGGTGGCGGCCGTCCCTGACGACGCCGCCGACGAGGAGCTGACCTCCGTCATCGAGGACGTCAAGGCGGCCGAGGCCTCCCCGCAGGCCGACAGCGAGCCGGCTGACGAGACGCGGATCGAGGAGACACGGGTCGGCGAGGCACGGTTCGATCAGGCCCCGGTCGACGAGGCACCGGTCGACGAGGCACCGGTCGACGAGGCACCGGTCGACGAGGCACCGGTCGAGGCCGACGCCCGGCAGCCGACGGCCCGCAAGCCGCTGTTCCGGATGCCGCGGGGCACCCGCGGCCGGCCGGCCGCCGACGTCGAGCCCGAGCCGGTCACCGACGCCGACCTCGAGGATGCCGAGATCGCCGCGCTGGCCGAGGACGACGGCCCCCTGCTGACCATCTACCGCGCCGCGGCACTGAGCGGCCTGGTGGTGGGCGCCGCGATGGTGGTGCTGACCTGGCTCTCGCTGCGTGGCTGCGAGGCGGTCCGCGGCACCGCGTCGTGCGGCGGCGGCCCCGGCTTCCTGCTGCTCGCGGCGATCTTCGCGCTCAGCGTGCTGCTCGGCAGCGCACTGCTCAAGGCGTTCCTGGTGCCCGACCCGGGCGGCAGCAGCTTCCTCGCGGTCGGCTTCGTCGCCGTCATCGCGCTGCTGCTGCTGATCGACTTCCTCGACAGCTGGGCGATGATCATCGTGATCCCGTTGCTCAGCATCGGCGCCTACATGGCGTCGGTCTGGATCACCAAGACCTTCGTGGAGCCTGCCGAGACCTGATTCGCGGCGGACGGTCGCCCGGGCGGTTGTGCGCCAGCTGGCGTCCACAGGGCGCCCGGCGGGCGTCGTACTCCACAGGTGGTACGGGCGTGCCGCGTCGGGTGTCGGTGGTACGGCGAAGCCTGGGCGGCATGGACACGACGGAGCCGACGGCCGCGCAGCACCCGCTGCTGGCCGGTGTGTCCACGCTGCACCGGGCGCTGGACGAGTCCGAGGGCCTCGATCCCGACTTCCTGACGGCCGACGCCAAGGCGGAGTACCTCCGCCAGCTGCTGCGTGCGAGCCACCGGGTCCAGGCCCGGATCATCCGGGTGCTGGCCGGGGCCGACGACGTCGCGGAGCGCGCCGGTGCCCGGTCGGCGGCGCACTGGCTGGCCCACGCCGACGCGAACCACCCTGGTCGCTACGTCGGCCACGAGCGGCTGGGCCGCCGCATCCTGGACAGCTATCCGACCGTGGGCCGAGCGCTCGACGACGGCCGGATCGGCGTCGACCACGCGCGGGTGATCGTCGACGCGCTGGACGCCCTGCCCGAGGTCGTTCCGGGCCACGACACCGCTGGGGCGCGAGCAGCGCTCCTGGCGAAGGCGGAGGCGCACCTCGTCGGCGAGGCGGCGGTGTTCACTCCGCGGCAGCTGAAGATCCTCGGCCGCCGGCTCCTCGAGGCGGTGGCGCCCGATGCGGCCGACGAGGTCGAGCGCGACCTCCTGGAGAAGGAGGAGCGGGCCGCGCTGCAGGCGACGCAGCTCTCCCTGCACCGGCTCGGTGACGGCACGACCAGGATCGTGGGACGGGTCCCCCGACCTGGACGCAGCGATCCTGCGCAAGGCCGTCGAGGCCTACACGAGTCCGCGTCAGCGCGCCGACGGCACGGCCGCGCCCGCGAGCGAGCGGTTGAGCGCCGGCCAACGACGCGGTCAGGCGTTCTGCCTGCTGCTGCGGCACCTCCCGGTCGACGGCCTGCCCCAGCACGGCGGTACGCCGGTGAGCATCGTGGTGACCGTCGCGGAGGCCGATCTCCGCAGGTCGACGGGCGCCGGCACCCTCGACACCGCCGACCGGCTCTCGGTCACCGGTGTCCGACAGCTCGCCCGCACCCAGGGCCTGCTACCGGCTGTGCTGGGCGGCGACGGCGAGGTGCTCGACCTCGGGCGCAGCCGGCGACTGTTCCAGCCGGCTCAGCGCCGGGCCCACCTGCTGCACCACCAGACCTGCCAGGAGGAGTCGTGCGACGTGCCGGCCGCCTGGACGGAGGCGCACCACAAGCGGCCGTGGGCCGAGGGCGGCCGCACCGACCTCGCCGACCTCGCCTTCCTCTGCTTCCTCCACCACCACCGCGCTCACGACCCGAAGTGGAGCGTCGAGTGGTCGTCCTCGGGCGCCGCCCGGTTCCGCCGACGGGAGTGACGTGGTCGTCGGCCGTGCACCGTCCACAATCCCGCCGCAGGCGCTGGCACGCGCCCGGCATCGCGAGATAACGTCCGAGACGCACCCCTGGTCCGGGGTGAGCACCACTCTCGGGAGGACCCATGCGCATCCCCCGCGCCCTCACCCTCGCACTCGCCGCTGCTCTCGTGCTGGCCGGCTGCGCCGACGACGGCGAGCCCGCCGAGCCCGAGTCGACCTGGACGCCGACCAGCACGCCCGAAGCGCCCAGCACCAGCCCAGCGGCCGCCGACTCGCTCACGGATCCGCCGAAGGACGAGACGCCGCGCCAGTTCATCAGGCGCTGGGTCGCGCTCGGCAATCACATCCAGCGGACCGGTGATCCCGCGCCCTACCTCGCAGTCGCTGGACCCGACTGCACCTCCTGTCGTGACTTCGCGAAGCAGGTAAAGCAGATCTACGACAACGGTGGTTCGATCGAAACCGAGGGCGAACGAATCGTGTCGATAACTCGCGAGGCCGACTACCAATGGGTGATCACGACTCGCTCCGGTCCCACTCGTTATCGCGAATCGACCGATGGGCCCCTGTTGCGACTACCCGGTGGAAAGTCGCGCTCCCGGCTATACATCACGAAGGTTCGCGGGCAGTGGATCGTTGGCTTCACCGAGGCAGTGGCATGAAGTCAGTATCCGCGGGCCTCATCCTGATTGTCGTAGCGCTGATGCCATCCGTGAATTGGCCGCCACCGGCTCACGCGGGGTGCTCCATCGCGACGAACCTGAGGACGGCTTACGAGACGTGCCGGGTCGACGGTGCCGTGGACCCTGGGGCGGCACCTGTCGACAGCAACGACTATCGAGTCCTGCCAATCTGCGCGATCCAAGTCGGCATCGCCTGTGGTCGCGTCATGGCCTGTACCAATGACGCCGGCAGTCGTGGAGTCCTGCATCAACTCTGGTCGAACGGAGAGCCGGCCGGTCACACATGCATAGGCGACGCCGCGGCGGGAAGCCCTCCCACCGTCACCCCCGAGCAGGTCCTCCGCGCGATGCGCCGACTCGACTGGCCGGCCTCTCGCCTCGTCATCCAGCCGCCGGACGGGCTCACCCTGGTCAACTTCGACACGAACTTCTACACCACGAGCACCGAGCCGATCACGCGTCAGGTCACCCTCCTCGGACAGCCGATCACGATCGAGGCGACGCCGGCGGAGTACGTGTGGCACTTCGACGACGGGGCGAGTCTGCGGACGACGGAGCCGGGGGCGCCGTACCCGGAGCTCGCGGTGACGCACAACTACACCCGCACGGGCACGTACCGGCCCAGTCTCGACACCGTCTACAGCGGGCGCTTCCGGGTGGGTGGCGGGCCGTGGCGGACGATCCCGGGCACCGTCACCGTCGACGGGCCGGCGCAGCGGCTCCGGGCCATCGAGGCGCAGCCGAAGCTGGTCGGCTACGGCCGGTGACGCGCGATGAGGATCGGCCTCGACCGGTGATCCGCAGTCAGCTCAGCGCGCGGCGACGACCAGCTCGGCGATCTGGACGGTGTTGAGGGCCGCGCCCTTGCGGAGGTTGTCGTTGGAGACGAACAGGGCGAGGCCGCGGTCGTCGTCGACACCCGGGTCCTGCCGGAGCCGACCGACGTAGGAGGGGTCCTTGCCGGCAGCCTGCAGCGGGTTGGGGATCTCGGAGAGCTCCACACCCGGCGCACCGGAGAGCAGCTCGCGGGCCCGCTCGACGGGCATCGGCCGCTCGAACTCCGCGTTGATCGCCAGCGAGTGACCCGTGAAGACGGGGACCCGGACGCAGATGCCGGAGACGCGCAGGTCCGGGATGCCGAGGATCTTGCGCGACTCGTTGCGGAGCTTCTGCTCCTCGTCGGTCTCGTGCAGCCCGTCGTCGACGAGGCTGCCCGCGAAGGGCAGCACGTTGTAGGCGATGGTGCGCTTGTAGACCGACGGCTCCGGGAAGGCGACCGCCTCGCCGTCGTACGCCAGCTCGCGCGCCTTGTCACCAGCGGCGGAGACGCCGGTCGCGAGCTCCTCGACGCCGGCGATGCCGGAGCCGGAGACGGCCTGGTAGGTGGAGGCGATCAGCCGGACGAGACCGGCCTCGTCGTGCAGCGGCTTGAGCACCGGCATGGCTGCCATGGTGGTGCAGTTCGGGTTGGCGATGATGCCGCGGCCGGCCTCGATCACCTCACGCGCCGCGTCGGGGTTGACCTCCGACACGACCAGCGGGATGGCGGGGTCCTTGCGGAACGCCGAGGAGTTGTCGACCACGATCACGCCGGCGTCGACGAACTTGGGGACGAGCGCCCGGGAGGCCGTCGCACCGGCGGAGAAGAGCGCGATGTCGAGTCCCGCGGGGTCGGCGGTGTCGGCGTTCTCCACGACGACCTCGCGGTCGCCGAACGCCAGCGTCTTGCCGGCCGAGCGGGCCGAGGAGAAGAAGCGGATGGAGTCGGCGGGGAAGTCCCGCTCGAGCAGGATCTGCCGCATCGCGACGCCCACCTGGCCGGTGGCGCCGACAACACCGATGTTCACCATGACATCTCCCTGAGGTGGCGGGGTCCCCGCGGCGTTGTTCGCGGGGGAGCGAAGCGGAGGAGCGAAGAACGTCGTGGGGTGTGCTGGCCGGTCGCGCCGACCACTCCGATGTTGATGCCCATGGCGGTCAGCGCCCCGTCCCGCCGTACACGACGGCCTCGATCTCGTCCGAACCCAGGTCGAAGGCGGCGTGCGCGGCCGTGACCGCGTCCTGCACCTGCGTCTCGGAGACGACCACCGACACCCGGATCTCCGAGGTCGAGATCATCTCGATGTTGACGCCCGCGTCGGAGAGCGCCTCGAAGAAGCGGGCCGAGATGCCCGGGGAGGAGCTCATGCCGGCGCCGACGATGGAGACCTTGCCGACGCTGTCGTCGTACTGGAGGCGCTCGAAGCCGACGCTCTCCTGCAGCCGGGACAGCGCGTTCATCGCGGTCTGGCCCTCACCCCGCGGGAGGGTGAACGAGATGTCGGTGCGGCCGGTCGCGGCCGCGGAGACGTTCTGCACGATCATGTCGATGTTGATCTGCGAGTCGGCGACGGCGCGGAAGATGGCCGCCGCCTCGCCCGGCTTGTCCGGCACGCCGACCACGGTGATCTTGGCCTGGCTGCGGTCGTGGGCGACGCCGGTGATGATGGCAGCTTCCATGGAACTCTCCGTGTTGTCCTGTGCGACGTCCTCGGCCTTCACGACCCAGGTGCCCTCCTTCTCCGAGAAGGACGAGCGGACGTGGATGGGCATGTCGTAGCGGCGTGCGTACTCGACGCAGCGCAGGTGCAGGATCTTGGCGCCCTGCGCGGCCATCTCCAGCGTCTCCTCGTAGGAGATGCGGTCGACCTTGCGGGCACGCGGCTCGATCCGGGGGTCGGCGGTGAAGATCCCGTCGACGTCGGAGTAGATCTCGCACACGTCGGCCCGCAGCGCGACGGCGAGCGCGACGGCCGTGGTGTCCGAGCCGCCCCGGCCCAGGGTGGTGATGTCCTTCGTGGTCTGGGAGACGCCCTGGAAGCCGGCGACGATGGCGATCGCGCCTTCGTCGATGGCCGCCTGGATCCGGCTCGGCGTCACGTCGATGATCTTCGCCTTGCCGTGGGCCGCGTCGGTGATCACGCCCGCCTGGGAGCCGGTGAACGACCGCGCCTCGTGTCCGAGGGTCTGGATGGCCATCGCCAGCACCGCCATCGAGATCCGCTCGCCGGCGGTGAGCAGCATGTCGAGCTCACGGGCGGGCGGCAGCGGCGAGACCTCGTTGGCCAGGTCGATCAGCTCGTCGGTGGTGTCCCCCATCGCCGAGACCACGACCACGACCTGGTGGCCCAGCTTCTTGGCGTCGACGATGCGCTGCGCGACGCGCTTGATGCCCGCGGCGTCGGCGACCGACGAGCCGCCGTACTTCTGCACGACAATGCCCACGAGGGCTCACTCCTGGCTTGCGGGGAAGGGACCGCGCCCGCGGAAGGCGCCGGGCCGATTCTACCGAGAGCGCGCTACGCCTTTTCCCCGCTGTCCAGCACCGCCTCGATGGCCTCGATCTGCTCCTGCTCCGACGGGTGGTCGACGTCGAGCCGGTCGTGGGCGACCACCGACAGCAGCGCCTTCATGGCCGCCCCGGCGAGGGCGCCCCACGACGAGACGTAGGAGAACTGCCACCACCACAGCGCCTCCTCGACGTCGCCCGCGGCGTAGTGGCGCAGCCCGAGCTCGAGGTCCGCGGCGATGCTGGTGAGGTCGTCGGAGAGCAGCCCCTCCACGACCTCCGGCTGGTAGGGGTCGAAGACGTAGCAGTAGGTGTCGACGTTGCCCAGCAGCGTCGCCAGCCGCACCCGCAGCTCGTCGAGGTCCGCATCCGGACCCACGTCGGGCTGGTACTCGTCGCGCGGGGCGAAGTCGCGCTGCACGCCGAGGCGGGACCCGGCGAGGGCGATCTGGCCGATCTGGAGCAGCAGCAGCGACACCGCCTGGCCCGCGGTCGCCTGCCCGGCGATCACCCGGAGGCTCTCGAGGAACGAGCGCACCGAGCCCGCGATGTCGTCGGCGAACCGGACGGTCTCCGCCTCGACGGCCAGCAGCGCCTGGAGCGCCGCCATCCCGGGCAGCTGGTCGGTCGCACTCTCCGTGCCCTTGGTCATGTTGCCGCCTGCCTTCCTACGAAAGCTCGCCCGAGGGTGACCTCGTCGGCGTACTCCAGGTCACCACCTACGGGAAGTCCACTCGCCAACCGGGTCACGCGCAAGCCCAGCGGCCCCAGCATTCTCGTGAGGTACGTCGCGGTCGCCTCCCCCTCGAGGTTGGGGTCGGTCGCCAGGATCACCTCGGTCACCGTCCCGTCACCCAGCCGGGTGAGCAGCTCGCGGATGTGGAGCTGCTCGGGACCGATGCCGTCGATCGGCGAGATCGCACCCCCGAGGACGTGGTAGCGCCCCCGGAACTCACGGGTGCGCTCGATCGCCACGACGTCCTTGTACTCCTCGACCACGCACAGCACCGCCGGGTCGCGGCGCGGGTCGCGGCAGATCCGGCACTGGTCGTCCTCGGCGACGTTGAAGCACGTGGTGCAGAACTTCACCTTGGCCTTGACCTCCAGCAGCACCTCGGCCAGCCGGCGCACGTCGGCGGGGTCGGACTGGAGGAGGTGGAACGCGATCCGCTGGGCGCTCTTGGGACCCACGCCCGGCAGCCGGCCGAGCTCGTCGATGAGGTCCTGGACGACGCCTTCGTACACCGGAGGCTCCGCTCAGAACCCGAGCTTGCCCGGCGCCTGGCCGGGCTCGCCCTGACCGGGCAGCCCGGGCGTCCCGGGGAGTCCGGGAAGCCCGCCGGCGAGCGGGCCGAGGGTCTGGCCGGCGAGCTCGTCGGCCTTGGCCTTGGCGTCGCGGAACGCCGCGACGACCAGGTCGCCGAGCTCGGCGAGCGCGTCGGGGTCGGTGCTCTCGACCGCCTCCGGCTTGATCGTCACGCCGGTCAGCTCGCCGACGCCGCTCAGTGTGACGGTGACGGCGCCACCGGCCACGGAGCCCTCGACGGTCGCCTCCGCGAGCCGCTCCTGGGCGGCCTGGAGGTCGTCCTGCATCTGCTGGGCCTGCTGGAGAAGGGCGCCGAGGTCGAGACCACCCAGGCCACCGCCCCCGCCGGTCAGTGCGTCGAAGGGGTTCTCGCTCATCTGCTTGCCTCGTCTCTGGTGGTGGTCGTCGCTGGGGTGGTCATCCGCGCGGGATCTCCTCGATCACCTGCGCGCCGAGCTCGCGGGCCAGCAGGTCGGCGCCCGACTCGGGGTCGACCTCGGCGTCGTCGAGGTCGACGTGGACGTCGGGGTCCTCAGGCGGGGCGTCGGCCTGGGCCTGGATGTCGGCCATCCGCGGCCGCCGGGGGGCCGGCTCGGCCGGGCCGTCGGCGGCGACCGGGTCGGGCGCTGCACGGGGATCGGAGTCGGGCGTCGGCACGCCGCGCGCCCACTCGGGGGCTGCGCCGGGCGCCGGCTCACCGGACGCGCCGGCAGGCACCGGCGCAGTGGTCGCCGCGCCG
>NZ_JBNBPO030000039.1:0-27521 GCF_051280635.3 Nocardioides proteolyticus
ACGAGGCCATGACCCTCTACGACCCCGAGGCGGCTGAGGCCCGGCGTGAGGCGTCGTCGGACTCCCGGCGGTTCGACGTCCACCTCGACGACGTCACCGACGGCGTCGTGCAGGTCGACGGGGTCCTCGACGCCGCCGACGGTGCCGACCTCGACACCGCCGTCAACCGCCGCGCCGTCTTGTTGGGCAAGCTCGGCCACGACGGGTCCCTCGACGTGCGGCGGGCGGTCGCCGTCGGCGACCTCGCCCGTGCGGACCTGACCCTCGACCTCGAGACCGTCGACCCCGACACCGGTGAGGTCACCACCGCATCGCCCGGCCGGCGAGCCGTCCTGAACGTCCACGTCTCGGACACCGCCATCACCAGCGCTACTGGTGACAGTGCTGCTCCGGTGGGGCGGTGGGAGGACCAGCAACGCCCCATCACCGTCGCACAGATCAAGGAATGGCTCGCCACTTCTGGGACGACGGTGGTCGTGCGTCCGGTGATCGACCTCGCCGGACACATCCCGGTGAACTCCTACGAGATCCCCGACCGCCACCGCCAACACGTCGAGCTGCGCGACCACCACTGTGCGTTCCCCTGGTGCGGCCGCAGGGCGTCGCGCTGCGACCTCGACCACGCCCTCCCGCACAGCCAGGGCGGGGTGACGTGTCCGTGCAACCTCGTCCCCGCCTGCCGCGCACACCATCGGGCCAAGACGTTCTCCACCTGGCGCTACGTCATCGTCCAACCCGGCACCTACCTGTGGATCACGCCGAACGGGCGACACTTCCTCGTCGACCACACCGGCACCCGCACCCTCGACCCACCAGTCCACGTCGACACCGACGTGCACGGCCCGCCGCCCGACCACGACACCCGACCCTGGCCCATCCAGACCGGCCCACCCTGCCCCGGCTAGGCACCACGCCCCACACCCCACCCCTCGGTGGGGCCAGTGGCATGCCCGGGCCTCGTCGTGCCCGTTCCACGGATTCAGGCGCTGGCCTCCCGCCGCCGTAGACTCGCCGCCCGTGGCACTCACCATCGGCATCGTCGGTCTCCCCAACGCAGGCAAGTCGACGCTCTTCAACGCGCTGACCAAGAACGACGTGCTCGCCGCGAACTACCCGTTCGCGACCATCGAGCCCAACGTCGGCGTGGTCGGCGTCCCGGACCCGCGTCTCGCCGTACTCGCCGAGATCTTCGGGTCCGAGCGGATCCTGCCGGCGACGGTGGAGTTCGTCGACATCGCGGGCATCGTGGCGGGCGCCTCGCAGGGGGAGGGGCTGGGCAACAAGTTCCTCGCCCACATCCGCGAGTCGTCGGCGATCTGCCAGGTGACCAGGGTGTTCCGGGACGAGGACGTCACCCACGTCGACGGCAGGGTCGACCCCGGCTCCGACATCTCGACGATCCAGACCGAGTTGATCCTCGCCGACCTCCAGACGGTGGAGAAGGCGATCCCGCGCCTGGAGAAGGAGGCGCGCGGCAAGAAGGAGCTCGCCGCCGCCGTCGCGGCTGCCAAGGAGGCGCAGGAGGCGCTCGAGGCGGGCACGCCGATCATCGCGACCTCGATCGACCGCGAGCACATCCGCGAGCTCTCGCTGCTCACGGCCAAGCCGTTCATCTACGTCTTCAACTGCGACGCCGACGAGCTCGCCGACGACTCGCTCAAGGCCAAGATGCAGGAGTTGGTGGCTCCGGCCGAGGCCATCTTCCTCGACGCCAAGTTCGAGGCCGAGCTGGTCGAGCTCGGCGACGACGAGGAGGCGCGCGCGATGCTGGCCGAGATGGGCGTCGACGAGCCCGGTCTCGACGTGCTCGCCCGCGTCGGCTTCGACACCCTCGGCCTGCAGACCTACCTGACGGCGGGGCCGAAGGAGGCCCGGGCCTGGACGATCCGCAAGGGCGCCACCGCCCCGGAGGCGGCCGGCGTGATCCACACCGACTTCCAGAAGGGCTTCATCAAGGCCGAGGTCGTGTCCTACGACGACCTGGTCGACGCCGGCTCCATGCAGAAGGCCAAGGAGGCCGGCAAGGTCCGGATGGAGGGCAAGGACTACGTCATGCAGGACGGCGACGTCGTGGAGTTCCGCTTCAACGTGTGACATCCGGTTGACAGCCGGCCGCCGTCGTACGACGGTCGGGTCGTGCCTGTCGTTCCGCCACCGGTCATCGCCCTCGTCGCGGGGGTCGTCCAGCACGCCGTCGCTCCGGACCGAGGACCGGACGGGGGACCGGGTCGTGGGCGGAAGCTGGCCGCGGGTGCGGTCGCGGCCGCGGCGGTGGGCCTGGACGTGAGCGCGATGGCGGCGTTCCGGCGGCATCGCACGACGGTGAACCCGCTCGACCCGGCGCAGGCCTCCAGCATCGTGGCGGAGGGGCCGTTCCGGTTCACCCGCAACCCGATGTACGTCGGCATGGCGGGCCTGCTGACGGCGCACGCCCTGGCGCGTGGTGGTGTGTGGACGTTCCTGCCGGTGCTCGCCTTCGTGGCGGTGATCGACCGCGTGCAGATCGCGGCGGAGGAGTCGGCGCTGCGGGAGAAGTTCGGCGCGGACTACGACGACTACTGCCGGAGCACGCGCCGCTGGCTGTGAGCGCCGTTGGTGTGAGCCGGCACCGTCAGGTCGCGCCCTGGGTGGGGTCCTCGCCGAGTGCGGCCTCGGCGAGGGCCGCGCCGGCGCCGCCGTACAGGTGGAAGACGGCGTCGGCGCCGAGTCGCTCGAGCTCCGCGACATCGTCGTCGTACTGCGCGACGGCGGCCACCCGGCCGGTGAACCCGCAGTCGCGGAGCCGCTCGAGCGCCTCCACGTTGGAGCCGTGGAACGGCATCGCGAGCACGGCGAGGCCGACGTCGCCGGCGTGCACCACCCGCTGCCAGAACGCGCGGTCGGTCGCGTCGGCCCGCACCACGTTGAGCCCGCGCTCGGCCAGCTCGTCGGCGCGTGCGGCGTCGTGCTCGACCCCGAGAACGTCGAGGCCCACCGCGCAGAGCCGGGTGTAGCAGGTGCGCCCCACCCGCCCCATGCCGAGGACCAGCGCGTCGGAGCCCGCGATGTCGATCGGCCGCTCGGAGGGGAGCAGCCGCCGCGGTGGCCGCGCGGGCAGCCGCACCTCGAGCCAGTTGGCGAGGTCGTGCGCGCGGGCTCGGTTCAGGGCTGCCGACAGCAGGAAGCTGAGGGCGACCGCGACCGCCAGCACGACCAGCCACTCGCCGTCGATCCACCCGACCGAACCGCCGACGGCGACCACGATCAGGCCGAACTCGGAGTAGTTCGTCAGCGCCAGGCCGGCGAGCGCCGCGTTGCGGTGGCGCAGGCCGAGCAGCGACAGCAGCGCGCCGTAGCCGACCGCCTGCAGCGGGAGGAGCAGCAGCAGCGCCGCCGCGATCGCCAGCCCCTCCCACGACGGCGTCCCGGTCAGGCCGATGGAGACGAAGAACCCCACGAGCAGCAGCTCCTTGAGGTTCCACAGCGAGCGCGACAGCTCACCGGCGGCGGGGTGGGACGCGAGCAGTGCGCCCATCACGAGCGCCCCGAGGTCACCCTTCACCCCGACCGTCTCGAACAGCCAGTAGCCCGGCACCAGCGCCATCAGCACGCCGAACAGGGCCTGCATCTCGCCGTGCCCGATCCGGCTCCACATCCGGCGCAGCAGCCACGTCGCCGGCACGAGGAGGACCAGGGCCAGCGCCCAGGGGCTCGGCGGGTGCCCCTTGGCCGAGGTGAGGAAGAGCACCGCGATCAGGTCCTGCATGACCAGCACGCCGATGGCGACCTGGCCGTACGACGTCGTGGCGTCGTTGCGCTCCTCGAGGACCTTCACCACGAAGACCGTGGAGGAGAAGGACAGCGCGAACCCGAGCAGGGCCAGGCTGGCGAGGCTCTCGTCGGCGAGCATGCTGAAGCCGACCGCCATCAGCAGGCCGAGCCCGCCCACGGCGATCGCCACGCTGAACGCCACGTGCGCGACGGTGGTCAGCCAGACCTCGCGTCGCAGCAGCGTGCGGGCATCGAGCTTCAGCCCGATGCCGAACAGCAGCAGCGTCACGCCGAGGTCCGCCAGCGTCTCCAGGCCCGGCAGCTCCTCGACATCCGACGCCTCCAGCGCGAAGCCGGCGACCAGGAACCCGACCAGGGGCGGCAGGCGCAGCGCGACGGCGGCGAACCCGGCGACGAACGCGGCGAGCAGGTAGACGGCGAGCGTCGTCATGGCGGACCCCCTTCCGAGTGCTGGATCCTAGGCGTCGACCGGCGACCGGCGGCCGCTGCCCGCACCCCGACGGCGGGTCGGTACCGTCCGGGGCGTGGCAGCCACCAGCATCCAGCAGAGCGAGCCGACCGCGGAGTTCGACCGGCACATCGCCGTCACCGTGGAGGGGGAGGGCCGGTTCGGCGCCGACCTGGACGGCGCCTGGACGGTCGGCGGCGGCCTCAACGGCGGCTACCAGCTGGCCGTCGTCGGCAACGCGATCCGGGCGGCCCTCCCGGCTCAACCGGACCCGATCGCCGTCAGCGCCTACTACCTGTCCCCGGCGAAGCCGGGTCCCGCGACGGTCGAGGTCAGGCCCCGCCGGCTCGGACGTACGGCGACCGTGGCCGCCGACCTGCGCCAGGGCGACGACGTGCGGCTCACCGTCCTGGCGACGTACGGCGACCTCGGCGCGCTCCCGGACGCCGTCGAGACCGTCGCGACACCGATCGACATCCCGCCGCGCGACCGCTGCGTGCCGAACACCGAGGCGCCCGAGGAGCTGCGCCGGATCGCGCCGCTGATGGAGCGGTTCCAGATGCTGTTCCACCCCGAGCAGGCGGGCTGGACGGTGGGCCGGCCCAGCGGGCGCGGCGAGCTCTCGGCCTGGTTCCGGCTCGCCGGCGACCGGGAGCCCGACCCGCTGGCGCTGCTGCTGGCGGTGGACGCGCTGCCGCCGGTGACCTTCGACCTCGGCCGGCCCGGGTGGGCGCCGACGGTCGAGCTGACCGCCCACGTCCGCGCCCGGCCCGCACCGGGCTGGCTGCGCGTCCGGCACCTCACCCGCAACGTCGCCGGCGGCATGTTCGAGGAGGACTGCGAGGTCTGGGACTCCGCCGACCGGCTGGTCGCCCAGGCCCGGCAGCTGGCCTACCTGCCGCGCTGAGGCGCGCCGACGGCTCAGTACCGGGTGCGGTCGGCCTTCGCCAACCAGGCGTCGAACGGCTCGGTGGCGCCGGCGACCCGGTTGCCGACCACCGGCATCGGCCAGCCCTCCCGCGGCGTGGCGAACAGCTCGTAGAACACCCGGTCGTCGAAGCCCCCGCGGGCCGCGTCGTCGCGGTCGGCGGCGTGGACGACCCGGTCGAGCCGGGCCCACAGCGACGCCGACACGCACAGCGGGCACGGCTCGCAGGACGCGTAGAGCACGGCCCCGGCGAGGCTGAAGTCGCCGATCGCCCTGCAGGCGGCCCTGATCGCGACGACCTCGGCGTGTGCGGTGGGGTCGAGCTCGCGGGTGACGAGGTTCTGGCCGCGTCCGATCACCACGCCGTCCCGCACGACCACCGCACCGAAGGGGCCGCCACCCTCCGCGACGTTGGCCGTCGCCAGGCGCACCGCCTCGTCGAGCCAGCGTTCGTCGTCCGTCATCGGCCGAAGCCCTCCTTCCTCATCGCGAAGATCCAGCGCCGGCGCGGGTGCTCGGAGACCGACCAGAAGGAGCCGGTCTCCGGCCACCAGACCAGGTCCTCCGGGCCCATCGGCGTCGCCCAGCGGTGGGCGCGGAACGCGCCCGGCCGACCGACGTGCACGGTGCCCGGCGTCCACGGCCCGCACGACGCCGTGACGTAGTAGTCGCCGCCGACCAGCGAGATGCCCTGCATCCGGGTGGCACCCCGCTCGTCGACCTCCGGCCGCACGAACCCCTCGCCGTCGGCCTGGGGGAGCCAGGTGCCGGCCTCGATCGGGAACCGCCCGATCCGCCGGGTCTGGGTGGCGGAGCCGTACTCGCCGACCACCATCGACGGCGGGTCGCCGGCACGGTCGACGGTGAGGAAGGAGAAGCGCAGCCGGTCCACGCCCTCGTCGCTGGCACCGCGGTAGGCGAACCGGACGGGCAGCACGTAACGGTGGCCGTGGGTCTCGAGCGCGGAGCCGGCCGGGACCCGCAGCACGTCGTCGGTGCGGCAGCTGAAGAAGCCGCGTCCGGTGCCGGCCACGTGGAGGTACGGCCCGTGCCACACGATGCCGCCCGCGTGCACCTTCAGCGGTGCCAGGCCCGGCACCCCGTCGTCGTACGTCGGGGTCACCAGCAGCACGTGGGCGTAGCGCCGCCGAGCCAGGTCCACGACGCTGACCCGCGACCCGGCGTCGTCCTTGGCGTACCACGACGTGGCGAGGACGTCGTGGCCCAGGTCGTCGGCCAGGCCGGTGTCGGCCGACGTGGTGATGCCCTGCGGCCACCAGTTCGAGTCCCTCCGGTCCGCGGCCTCCCAGGTGAAGGCCGCGGTGACCCTGCGGCCGAGCAGCCGCGGGCTGGGCGCCCACGTGCGGCGCAGCCGCAGCGGCAGGTCCCGGACCACCCCGGCCATGCCCACCCGGCCGCCGCCCTCCGCCGCGAGCGACGCGGCCAGCGCGTCGATCTCGGCGACGTTCTCGGCCGTGCGCCTGAGGTGGAGTCCGGACACGGCGGTCACCGTAGCCGACGGCTCTGCCCCCGCCGTCGGGGATGATGGACGCGTGAGGGGCATCTTCTTCGACGAGGACGACGCGCGCGCGGCGGAGCTCGTGCTGGTCCGCGGCGGCTACGCCGCCGAGGTGGTCCGCGAGCGACTCGCCGGCGAGGACGACGACGAGGACCACCACTGGGTCGTGGTCACCGACGCGCCCGAGATCCAGCTCGAGATGCTGGTCGACATGTACGACGGCTGGCTCGACGCCGAGGCCGAGCAGCCGGGGGAGGTCCCGCCGGTGGGGCTGCCCCTCCCGGACCAGCCGCGGCGGATCAAGCGCGAGGACTGAGGCGCCCGGGAGACGTGGGATCCGGGGGTCATGGCCGGGATCACTACGCTGCAGGGCATGACCCGAACGCCCGCGCACCGGCTGCTCCTCGTGCACGCCCATCCCGACGACGAGTCGATCGGCCAGGGCGCGACGATGGCGAAGTACGCCGCCGAGGGCCGCGGCGTCACCCTGGTCACCTGCACCGCGGGCGAGATGGGCGAGATCCTCGTCCCCGACCTCGAGCATCTCGCCGCCGACCGGGAGGACCGGCTCGGTGAGCACCGCCGCGGCGAGCTCGCCGCCGCGATGGAGGCGCTCGGCGTGACCGACCACCGCTTCCTCGGTGGCTTCGGGACCTACCGCGACTCCGGCATGAAGTGGCACGAGGACGGTCACGCGGTGGCCGCCGACGACATCCACGACAACGCGTTCTGGCACGCCGACCTCACCGAGGCGGCCAACCACCTGGTCGAGGTGATCCGCGAGGTCCGCCCGCAGGTGCTGGTCACCTACGACGAGTTCGGCGGCTACGGGCACCCCGACCACGTCCAGGCCCACCGCGTCGCGATGTACGGCGCCCAGCTGGCCGCCGCGCCGTCGTACCGCCGCGACCTGGGGCCGGCGTGGGACATCGCGAAGATCTACTGGTCGGCCATCTCCGAGAGCCGGATCCGAGAGAGCCTGCGCCGGCTCCGCGCGGAGGGCGACACCACGACGTTCGAGGGCATGGACCCCGATGGCCCGCTGCCGCCGATGTTCCGCCCCGACGAGGACATCACCTGCGAGGTGGACGCCAGCGACTACCTCGAGCACAAGCTGGACGCGCTGCGGGCCCATGCCACGCAGATCACCACCGACGGCCCCTTCTTCGCGCTCTCCAACAACCAGGGCGCCGAGGCCTTCGCCTGCGAGCAGTACCGGCTCGTGAAGGGCCGCCCGGGCGACGTCGGCGACGACGGCTGGGAGCACGACCTGTTCGCCGGCGTCCCGGCGGAGTGAGGTGAGCAGGACCCTCCGCGCGGCGCTCGCCGTCCCCTCCGTGCTGCTCGGCGCCGTGGTGGCGACGTGCACGGTGCTGTTGCACGGCTACTGGTGGGGCATGGCGCTCGGGCTCGCCGCGACCCTGGCGGCCCTGGTGGCGCTGCCCGCGGGCTGGTGGGCCCGGCTCGCCTTCGCGGCGGGGTGGGCGGGCCTGCTCGTCGTGGTCACCCCGGAGCGGCCGGAGGGCGACTTCCTGATCGCCGGCGACACCGCCGGCTACCTGCTGCTCGGCGCGGGGATCGTGGTCTTCGCCGGTGGTTTCGCCGGCCTGCGCCCGCCGCGTCGTACGGCTGAGGATTCAGGGCCGGCTTCGCCGTCTCCTTAGGATGGCGCCCGTGACTCTGTGGGAGGACGGCCCCGACGGCCGCGACGGCCCCGACGCCGGCGACCCCGACGGGAAGCGCGAGCGCCCCGGCGGCAAGGTCGTCGTGGCGGTCGTCGTCGCGCTCGTCCTGCTGGCCGGCGGCGGCTACGCCGCGGCCTACGCGGTGGCGGGCGACAAGGTGCCCCGCGGGACGTCCATCTCCGGCGTCGACGTGGGCGGGCAGTCCCGCGCCGACGCGATCGAGGAGCTGGAGGAGTCCTTCGCGGACCGGGCCTCGCAACCCATCGAGGTCTCCGTCGCGGCCGACGGCGTCGAGGACCGCACGGCGACGCTCACGCCCGACGAGGTGGGTCTCTCCGTCGACTACGCCGCCTCGGTGGATGCGGCCGGTGGTCGCGACAGCTGGAGCCCCGGCCGGCTCTGGGACTACTTCACCGGCGGTGACGACGTGGACGCCGTCGTCGTCGTCGACGAGGACCGGCTCGACGGCAAGCTCGACGAGCTGTCCGAGGGCCTGGGCACGCCGCCGAAGAACGGCCAGGTGAAGTTCACCGCCGACGGCGTCGACACGGTCGACCCGGTCCCCGGCGACGCGATCGACCGCGACGCGGCGCGCGACCAGCTCGTCGAGGCCTACCTCGGCGACCAGTCGGAGGTCGAGCTCACGGTCGTCGAGGCCGAGCCGGAGATCGACGCCGAGGACGTCGCCGAGGCCGTCGAGGAGTTCGCCAACCCGGCCATGGCCGAGGCGGTCACCCTGGTCTTCGGCAAGAACGAGGTCCGGCTCCGGCCGCGGCAGTACGCCAAGGCGCTCGCCATGGAGCCCGAGGACGGCGAGCTGGTGCCGGTCGTCGACGAGAAGGCGCTGGCCGCCCTCGTCGACGACGCCACCGCCGACGGCGAGCCGGTCGACGCCACCGTCAGGCTCGTCAAGGGCAAGCCGAAGGTGATCCCGGCGAAGCCCGGCGTCCGGTTCGACCCCGCCGAGGTCGCCACCGTCTTCGAGGGCCTGCTCACCGCGCCCGTCGGGGAGCGCCGCGGCGAGGTGGAGGCCGAGGTCGAGGAGGCCGACTTCACCACCCAGGAGGCGCGCGACCTCAAGATCGTGGAGAAGGTCTCCGAGTTCACCACCTACTACCCCCACGCCGACTACCGCAACGTGAACATCGGCCGGGCCGCCGAGCTGATCGACGGCACCCTGCTCAAGCCGGGCGAGGTCTTCTCGCTCAACGGCATCGTGGGGGAGCGGACGGCTGCGAACGGCTTCACCGAGGGCTACATCATCAGCAACGGGATCCTCCGCAAGGACCTCGGCGGCGGGGTGTCGCAGCTCGCGACCACCGCGTTCAACGCGATGTTCTTCGCCGGCCTCAAGGACATCGAGCACAAGCCGCACTCCTTCTACATCGACCGCTACCCCGTCGGCCGCGAGGCCACCGTGGCGTGGCCCACGGTCGACCTGCGCTTCGAGAACGACACGCCGTACGGCGTGCTGGTGCGGGCGTGGGTGAAGCCGAGCACCTGGAACAGCCAGGGCTCGGTGACGGTGCAGATGTGGTCGACGAAGCACTGGGACATCAAGAGCTCGACCTCCGAGCGCTACGCGCACGTCCCACCCGGGACGAGGACGCTCACCACGCCCGACTGCGAGCCGCACACCGGCTGGTCCGGCTTCCAGGTCGACGTCACCCGCATCTTCCGGCGCCACGGGGAGTCGGAGGTCGAGAAGACCGAGAAGTTCCACACGACGTACACGCCGTCGGACACGGTGGTGTGCAAGTCGCCCGAGCCGCCCCCGGCGGACGCCGGCCGCAGTCCTGACCCGGAAGCCGGGGGCTGACCGGACTCACACCGAGATTCCCTTTACTTGGCGCCGCTGCGACCGATCGGGTCAGCAAGGCGTCAGGTCAAGGGGGTGTGGCGAGATGATGCTGCGGGCTGCGTTCGTCCCGCCGGACGAGGTGCTCGACGAGCTGCGGCAGCTGGGCCGGCACGTCGGCGCGCTGCCGGGCGTGCAGCTCGCGGGCGCCGACCGGCTCGACGTGCCGGTGGCCGGGTTCGGCAACGTCTCGAGCGCCGACGTCGCCCGGCTCGCCCGCATGCTGCGCGAGCGCGTCGGCGACGAGCCGGCGCCGATCGTTCGGTTCTCCGGCGTCGCCCTCGACGCCTCGGGTGACGTGGTGGTCGATCTCAGCGGCGACACCGCCCAGCTGGAGCGGGTCGCCCGCGCCACCCTGCGCATCGCGGAGTCGGTCAACCTGTACGCCGACCGGCGTCGCTACCGGTCCGCCCTGGTGCTCGCGTCGACCGGCCAGCAGCGACCGGGCTCGACCGTCGGCTCGCTCCTGGGCCGGGTGGCGGAGTGGTCGGGCATGGCGTGGGAGGCGGCCGGCATCTCCCTGATCCGGACCCGGTGGCTCGGCGGTGGTGCGGTCTCCGAGGAGATCGGCTTCGTCGAGCTCGCCCTGCCGGTCGAGCTGCCGGTCGAGCTGCCGGTCGAGCTGCCGCTCGAGCGGCCTGCCGGAGCGTGACGACCGCCACGTCGCGGCGTTGAAGCAGTGTGCGCACCCCCCGAGCCCTGCTTGCTGCCCTGCTGACGTCCCTGCTCCTCGCCCTCGCCGTCCACGTCGCGCCGGCCGCCGAGGCGGACACCATCTGGCCACCGCTGCCCACCGCGCCGGAGGGTGACATCCCCGGCGTCAACGTCTGGAGCTGCAAGCCGAGCGCCGCCCGGCCGACGCCGGTGATCATCGTCCACGGGACGATCGGCGACCGCCGGCACCTGCTCGAGCGGCTCGGCAAGACGATCAAGGCCAAGGGCTTCTGCGTCTACGCGCTCGACTACGGCAACCGGGGCCTCAACGACGTGGCCAGGTCGGCCGAGCAGCTCAAGGCGTTCGTCGCGCGCGTGCGCCGCGCCACGGGAGCCGCGAAGGTCTCGATGGTGGGTCACTCCCAGGGCGGGATGATGCCGCGCTACTACATCAAGTTCCTGGGCGGCGGCCGGCACGTCGACGACCTCGTCGGGCTGGCTCCGTCCAACCACGGGACCAAGCTGGTCCCGGCCGACAACCCGCTGGCCGCCCTGCTCCCGGGGCTGATCTGCCTCTCGTGCCAGCAGCAGGCCTGGGGCTCGCCGTTCCTCGCCCGGCTCAACGCGGGCGACGAGACGCCGGGGCCGGTGAGCTACACCCAGATCACCTCGCGCTACGACGAGGTGGTCGTGCCGCACACGTCGGGACACCTGACCCCGGGCCCGCGCACCACGAACGTGACGGTCCAGGACAAGTGCCCGCTGTCGCTCGCCGAGCACCTCCTGCTCCCCTCCGACACCGGGGCCATCGCGATCACCCTGGACGCGCTCACCCGTCCCGGGCCGGCGCGGCCGTCGTTCCAGCCGCGCTGCTGAGACTGCGCTGCTGAGACTGCGCTGAGACTGCGCTGGAGGGCCCGAGCGCTCCCCGCTAGAGTGAGAACACGTTCTAGTTCTCGAGGTGAGAGATGACCTCCACGCCCGCCGTCGACGGCTGGTTCACCACCGGGGAGGAGCCGCACCTCCTCGCATCCCGGTGCACCACGTGCAGCAACGTGGTCTTCCCGCCGGTGTCCAGCGACGCGGCCGCGGCGGCGTTCTACTGCCGCAACCCCGCCTGCGACGGCCAGGAGCACGAGGCGGTCGAGCTCTCGCGTCGCGGGACCGTGTGGTCCTACACGAACGCGCAGTACCAGCCCCCGCCGCCGTACGTCCCGCGGACCGACCCGTTCGAGCCGTTCGCGCTCGCCGCGGTCGAGCTGCCGGAGGGGCTCGTCGTGCTGGGGCAGGTCGCCGACGGCTACGGCGTCGACGACCTGGCCGTGGGCGCGGAGGTGGAGCTCGTGGTCGAGCCGCTCGAGACCGACGAGACCGGCGACCGCACGATCTACCGCTGGAAGCCGGTCGGAGGCAGCCGATGAGCAAGGCAGTCGCAGTCGCCGGCGTCGGCATGCACCCGTGGGGCAAGTGGGGCCGCAGCTTCGTCGAGTACGGCGTGCACGCGGCCCGTGCCGCGCTCGCGGACTCCGGGATCCCCTGGTCCGACGTCGACCTGGTGGTCGGCGGCGAGACGGTCCGCAACGGCTACGCCGGCTACGTCTCGGGGTCCACCTTCGCCCAGGCACTGGGCTGGAACGGCGCGCGGATCGCGACGTCGTACGCCGCCTGCGCGACCGGCGCCCAGGCGATCGACACCGCGCGCGCCCGGATCCTCGCCGGCATGTGCGACGTGGCCCTGGTGGTCGGTGCCGACACCACCCCCAAGGGCTTCCTGGCGCCCAACGCGGGGGAGCGGTGGAACGACCCCGACTGGCTGCGCTTCCGCCTGCTGGGGATGACCAACCCCGCCTACTTCGCGCTCTACGCCCGACGCCGGATGGACCTCTACGGCGCGACCAGCGAGGACTTCGCCCAGGTGAAGGTCAAGAACGCGCGCCACGGCCTGAGCAACCCCAACGCCCGCTACCGCAAGGAGGTCGACGTCGAGGACGTCCTGTCCTCCGCGGTCGTCTCCGACCCGCTGCACCTGCTCGACATCTGCGCCACGTCCGACGGGGCCGCCGCCGTGGTCCTCACGAGCGTCGACTACGCCCGCAGGCACGGGATCGCCGACCCGGTGCGGGTGGAGGCGGTCTCCACGGTGACGCCGACCTTCCCCAACACCGTGATCGACATGCCGCTGCTGGCCACCGACTCCAGCGCCGTCGCCGGCGTCCCCGAGCGTACGTTCAAGGAGGCGATCGGGCAGGCCGCCTACGAGGAGGCCGGCATCGGGCCCGAGGACGTCGACGTGGCGGAGGTCTACGACCTCTCCACCGCGCTCGAGCTCGACTGGATCGAGGACCTCCAGCTCTGCAAGCGGGGGGAGGCCGAGGTGCTGCTGCGGGCCGGCGAGACCACGATCGGCGGCCGGATCCCGGTCAACCCGTCCGGCGGGCTCGCCTGCTTCGGCGAGGCGGTCCCCGCGCAGGCGATCGCGCAGGTCTGCGAGCTGGTCTGGCAGCTGCGCGGCCGGGCCGAGGGCCGCCAGGTCGAGGGCGCCCGGGTCGGCATCACCGCCAACCAGGGCCTCTTCGGCCACGGCTCCGCCGTGCTGCTGGCCGTCTGAGCCGTCGATGAGCCGCCGATGAGCCGCCGATGAGTTTCGTCCTGACCGAGCGGCCGACGCCCGAGGTCGCGGTCCTCACCCTCAACCGCCCCGAGCGGATGAACGCCATGGCCTACGACGTCATGGTGCCGCTGCTCGACGCGCTGCGGGAGGTCGGCGGCGACAACGACGTGCGAGCGGTGGTGCTCACCGGCGCCGGCCGCGGCTTCTGCTCCGGCGCGGACCAGGAGTCGGCCGGCATCCCGCCGGGCGTCGCGGGGGTCACCAGGCCGACGTACGCCCTGCGCGCGATGGAGGCGCTCGAGGACGTCGTCCTCGCGATCCGCCGGCTGCACCAGCCGGTGATCGCCGCGATCAACGGCGCGGCCATCGGCGGCGGCCTCTGCCTGGCCCTCGCCTGCGACCTGCGGTACGCCGCGCCGCCGGCGTACTTCCGGGCGGCGGGCATCAACAACGGCCTCACGGCCAGCGAGCTCGGGCTCTCCTACCTGCTGCCGCGGGCGATCGGGTCCACCCGTGCCGCGGAGCTGATGCTGACCGGCCGCGACATGGGCGCCGAGGAGGCGGAGCGGGTGGGGCTGGTCTCGGCGATCCACGACGACGTGGTCGCCGCAGCGGTGGAGGTCGGCCGGCGGATCGCGGGGTTCTCGCAGCCGGGGATCGAGCTCACCAAGAAGTCGCTCCAGGCCGGTGCCGCCGCGTCCGCGATGGAGCCCTACCTGCACAGCGAGGGGATCGGCCAGCTCTACCTCCGGCTGCTGACCGACAACTTCGAGGAGGCCACCCGGGCGCGCCGGGAGGGACGCGCACCGGCGTTCCGGGACACCCGGGACGCCTGAGGCGGTCCGGCAGCCCTCCGGCGGCCGGTCCGGCGGCCGGTCAGGTGGCCGGTCAGGTGGCCGGTCAGGTGGCCGGCGGCAGGATGCGCCACACGACGTGCTCGCCGGGCAGGCCCCGCAGCTCCGCGGTGCCCATCTCGCTGAGCTCGACGGCGGCGTCGTCGTCCAGCGCGTCACGCACGGCGTCGCTGGCCAGCACTTCACCGCCGTGGGCGAGGTCGGCGACCCGCGCGGCCATGGCGACGTTGCGGCCGAAGTAGTCGCCCTCCCGGGCGACGACCTGGCCGGTGTGGATGCCGATCCGGACCTGGACCGGCCCGTGCCGGCGGAGCAGCAGGTCGCGGGGCAGGTCGCGCTGGATGTCCAGCGCCGCCCGGCAGGCCGCTTCCGCGTCACGGAACGCCACCATGAACCCGTCGCCCGCGGTCTTCACCACCTGGCCGCGGTACTGGCCGATCCGGCCCCGCAGGACCCGGTCGTGCGCGGCGAGCACCTTCACCCAGGTGCGGTCGCCCAGCCGGTCGTTGAGCTGGGTGGAGTTCTCGATGTCGGAGAAGAACAGGGTGACCGTTCCGTCGGAGGCCGCCATGTTGAGGATGTCGGCGCGCTCGTCCTCGTTGGCCCACGACTGCACGCCGTCGATCGTGCTCTGGACCAGGCCCGTGATCCCGTGCTCGCGCACCTTCGACGCGGTGCGCAGAACGCGTCGTACGGCGCGCTCGGCCGAGGTGGTGGGCGGCCGCGGCCGCAGGGCGGCGTCCAGGTCGGACTCCAGCTGAGCGACCCGCTCCTGCGACGCGACCAGGCGGGCCGCGAGGGCGCGGCTCTGCCGATGCAGCCACACGACGGCACCGAGCAGGACGATGCAGAGGACACCCAGGGCGACTGCCACACCTCGAGCGTAGAGCCCTCGCCGCGGTTGCCGGCCGCAAGTAGCGTGAGACCGTGACCACGGCAGCCGCCCCGCAGACCCCGCCCGCCATCGCCACCGTCGGCGAGCTCCGCGCCTCGGGCCACGTGCAGAGGCCGCTGCGGGCCGAGCTGCGCGACAACCTCCTCGCCCGGCTCGCGGCGGGTGAGGACCCGTGGCCAGGCCTGCACGGCTTCGAGGACACCGTGGTGCCCCAGCTCGAGCGGGCGGTCATCGCCGGCCACGACGTGGTGCTCCTCGGCGAGCGCGGTCAGGGCAAGACCCGCCTGCTGCGCACCCTGGTCGGGCTGCTCGACGAGTGGACCCCCGTGATCGAGGGGTCCGAGCTCAGCGAGCACCCCTTCGAGCCGATCGCCGTCGCCTCGCAGCGGCGCGCCGCGTCGCTCGGCGACGACCTGCCGGTCTCATGGCGGCACCGCTCCGAGCGCTACGCGGAGAAGCTCGCCACCCCCGACACGTCGGTGGCCGACCTGATCGGCGACGTCGACCCGATGAAGGTGGCCGAGGGCCGGTCGCTCGGCGACCCGGAGACCATCCACTTCGGCCTGATCCCGCGCTCCCACCGCGGGATCGTCGCGATCAACGAGCTGCCCGACCTCGCCGAGCGGATCCAGGTGGCGATGCTCAACGTGATGGAGGAGCGCGACATCCAGATCCGCGGCTACGTGCTGCGGCTGCCGCTCGACGTGCTCGTGGTCGCCTCGGCCAACCCCGAGGACTACACCAACCGAGGCCGGATCATCACGCCGCTCAAGGACCGGTTCGGCGCCGAGATCCGCACCCACTACCCCCGCGAGCTCGAGGCCGAGGTCGCGGTCATCCGCCAGGAGGCCGACCTCCTCGGCGACCGGGTCGACGTGCCCGAATTCCTCGTCGAGATCCTCGCCCGGTTCACCCGCAACCTGCGCGAGTCCAGCGCCGTCGACCAGCGGTCGGGCGTCTCCGCGCGGTTCGCCATCGCGGGGGCGGAGACCATCGCGGCAGCGGCGCTGCGGCGGGCCACCCTCCGCGGCGAGGACCGGGCCGTCGCCCGCGTCGTGGACCTCGAGACGGCGGTCGACGTGCTGGGCGGCAAGATCGAGTTCGAGTCGGGCGAGGAGGGCCGCGAGGCCGAGATCCTCACCCACCTGCTCCGCACGGCGACCGCCGAGACGGTGCGTGAGCGCTTCCGTGGGCTCGACTTCGCCCTGCTGGTCGGGGCGATCGAGGACGGCGCGATGGTGACCACCGGTGAGGGGGTGAGTGCCCGCGACGTGCTCGCCGGACTCCCGGTGCTCGGCGAGTCCGACCTCTACGACCAGGTCTGCGAGCGGATCTACGGCCCGTCCCAGGGGCGCACCGACGGCGAGCGGGCCGCGGCCGTCGAGCTCGCCCTCGAGGGTCTCTTCCTCGCCCGCAAGATCGGCAAGGACTCCGACGGCGGCGAGACGATCTATGGCTAGGGGCAGCCGGTACACCCGGTACTCCGGCGGCGACCCGCTCGCGCCACCGGTCGACATCGCCGAGGCGCTCGACGCCATCGGCGAGGACGTGATGGCGGGCTACAGCCCGGAGCGCGCGATGCGCGAGTTCCTCAGGCGCGGTGGCCAGGAGCAGGCCGGGCTGGACGACCTCGCCCGGCAGGTGGCCGAGCGACGGCGGGAGCTGCTCCAGCGGCACAACCTCGACGGCACGCTGCAGGAGGTGCAGGAGCTGCTCGACAGGGCCGTCCTCGAGGAGCGCAAGCAGCTCGCCCGCGACGCGCTGATGGACGACGGCGACCGGGCGTTCCGCGAGATGCGACTGGAGAGCCTTCCTCCCTCACCGGCAGCGGCCGTCACCGAGCTGGCCGACTACGACTGGCAGTCCCCCGACGCGCGCCGGGCCTACGAGGAGATCAAGGACCTGCTCGGCCGCGAGCTGCTCGACCAGCGCTTCCAGGGCATGAAGCAGGCGCTGCAGGACGCCGACGAGGGCGACCGTCGGGCCATCCAGGAGATGCTCGAGGACCTCAACCAGCTGCTGGAGAAGCATGCCCGGGGCGAGGACGGTCCCGAGGACTTCGCGAACTTCATGGCCAGGCACGGTCAGCACTTCCCGGAGAACCCGCAGGACGTCGACGAGCTCATCGACGCGCTCGCGCAGCGCTCCGCCGCGGCGCAGCGGATGCTGAACTCGATGACGCCGGAGCAGCGCGCGGAGCTGATGGAGCTCTCGGCGCAGGCCTTCGGCTCCCCGGCGCTGATGGAGCAGCTGGGCCGCCTGGACCAGAACCTGATGGCGATGCGTCCGGGGGAGGACTGGTCGGGCTCGGAGCGGTTCGGCGGCGGGGAGAGCCTCGGGCTCGGTGACGGCACCGGCGTCCTCCAGGACCTCGCCGAGCTCGACGCGCTCGCCGACCAGCTCTCGCAGTCGTACGGCGGCGCCCGGCTCGACGACGTCGACCTCGACAAGCTGGCCCGCCAGCTCGGCGACCAGGCCGCCGTCGACGCCCGCAAGCTCCAGGAGCTGGAGCGCGCGCTGCGTCAGTCCGGCGCGATGGAGCGCGGGTTCGACGGCGAGCTGCGGCTGACCCCCAAGGCGATGCGCCAGCTCGGCAAGGCGCTGCTGCGCGACGTCGCCCAGAAGATGTCCGGCCGGCAGGGCCAGCGCGACCTCCGCCAGGCCGGGGCCGCCGGCGAGCTCTCGGGCGCGACCCGGCCGTGGGCGTTCGGCGACACCGAGCCCTGGGACATCCCGCGCACGGTGCTCAACGGCGTGCTGCGCCGCTCCGGCTCCGGTGCGTCCGAGCGCGGACCGATCCTGTCGATCGAGGACGTCGAGGTGTCCGAGACCGAGGCCCGCACCCAGGCGGCCGTGGCGCTCTGCGTCGACACCAGCTTCTCGATGGCGATGGACGGACGGTGGGTGCCCATGAAGCAGACCGCACTGGCGCTGCACACCCTGATCGGCACCCGGTTCCGGGGCGACAGCCTCGAGCTGATCGGCTTCGGCCGGCACGCCGAGACCATGCGGATCGAGCAGCTCACCGCGCTCGACGCGCGGTGGGCCAAGGGCACCAACCTCCACCACGCCCTGCTCCTCGCCAACCGCCACTTCCGCAAGCACCCCAACGCCCAGCCCGTCCTGCTGGTCGTCACCGACGGTGAGCCGACCTCGCACCTGGAGCCCGACGGCGAGGTGTACTTCTCCTACCCGCCGCACCCGATGACGATCGCCCTGGCGGTCCGCGAGCTCGACAACGCCCGGCGGCTCGGGGCGCAGACCACGTTCTTCCGGCTCGGCGAGGACCCCGGCCTCGGCCGGTTCGTGGACTCGATGGCGCGCCGCGTCGACGGCTCGGTGATCGCCCCGGAGGCCGGTGACCTCGGCGCCGCGGTGGTGGGCTCGTACCTCGGCTCCCGCCGCGGAGGCCGGACGTCAGGCGGACCGGGCTCCTACGGCGACTGGTTCGGCTCGCGGGGGTTCTGGGTCGGCTGACCTGTGGACAGCGCCTCGACCGGGTTTGCCGGTCGGAGGCGCCGGGCAGTCGTCGGTCATGACCGCAGGACTTCTCGGACCCTTCCGCAAGGTCGAGCCACGTGTGCTCGACGACGACCCGTTCTGGTCGCGCGTGCATCGCCGGCATCCCGACGTCGACGTGGTGTTGCTGCCCGCCGCCGTCGACCAGCGTCAGGCCCCCGCCGCGCTCGACGTCGTACGACGCGCTGCCGACCACGCCGTCGAGGGCTGGCACCTGCTGCGCCCCCACGCGCTCGCTGCCGGGGCGACCGGGCGACCGTCGGTGCGGTGGGGCAACGGTGGCCCCGGCGACGACCGGGTCGCGCTCGTCGTCCAGCAGGCTGTGACCGGCATCGGGCAGGACGCCGGCGAGGAGTTGCTGCGGGTCGCCGCAGCAGCGCTCGGCCGCGCCGGCTGGCGGCTGCGGCCCACCACCCGCGACGGCCTCCGGGTGCTCGACGCGACCGACGGCCTGGCCGACGTGCAGGCCGTCGCCGGTCCCGCCGCGACCGTCCTCACGGTGGCCTCCGCGGTGCTGCCGGTCTCCGCGGCCGACCGCGAGGTCGTCGCCGCCGAGGTGCGCGAGGTGGTGGCGTCGTGGGCGTGACCCTGGCAGTGCCCCCGGGCGTGCTGAGCGCGGCCAAGGCCGAGTGGGACGACGCCGCCGACGAGCTCGACGGCAACTGGCGGCGTCTGCACAAGGCGTCCACCGACGGCTTCTCGCCGGAGGTCGCCGCGGCCGTGGAGGCCTTCCGTGAGCCGTGGGTCGACGAGATCAAGGCCGCCGCCCGCGAGGCCCAGGGCCACAGCGACGACCTCGCGCTCTTCCACCACCAGGTCCTGCTCGCCGACGCCGAGCAGGCCGAGCGGATTCGTGCCCTGCTGCCCTGGGTCCACCGCAACGCCGAGATCCGGGAGTGGTGAGCACCGATGACCGTGATCGCCGTTCCCGCGCACATCCCGGCCTTCCAGCGGATGGAGTCCACCCCGGCGCGCGCCCGCACCTTCGCGACGAACCTCCGCGCCGTGACCGTGGGCGTCAAGGACGTGCAGGGCTGGGCCGGGGGGATCGCCGCTCCCGACTGGGAGGGCGACACCGCGCAGTCCCACGACCATGCCGCGACCCGCTTCGCCCGCCGCCTCGACAGCGCGGAGGCGGCCCTCGACCGCGCCGTGACCGCCGCCGACCGGTTCGAGGAGCGGCTCACCCGGCTCCTGGCCCAGCGGACCCCGATCGAGACCGAGCGCAAGGCGGTCAACGCCGACGCCGAGGTGCTGCGGGGCGACATCGAGGCCGCGCGCGGCGGCGACGTCACCGAGGAGCAGCTCGCCGCGCTGGAGCGGCGTGGGGAGCGGCTCACGGCCCGGGCCACGGCCGTGACCGACGACATCACCGACTGGGTCACCCGCTACCACGACGCCGAGGCCGACTTCATCGCCGCGCTGGCCCGCGTCGACTCGGTGAGCGAGGGCCGTGACGCCGCCGCCGACCCCGGCCGGGTCGACGTCGACGCGCTCGCCGACCAGCTCCGCCGGCACCGCGACGACCCCGCGGCGCTCAACGACTGGTGGCTCGGCCTGAGCCGTGCGCAGCGGCAGGCGCTGACCACCGAGCACCCGCACCTCGTCGGCAACGCCGACGGCATCCCCGTCCGCGACCGTGACGAGGCCAACCGAGCGGCCCTCTACAGCGACATCGACCACCTGACGCAGCGCGAGCAGGACGGCCAGCTCACCGCGGCCGAGCGCAGCGTCCTCGAGAACGCGCGCCATGTTCGCGAGGCGCTCGACGACTACCGCAACGCGGTCGACCCGGCTACCGGCCGCGAGCTCGCGCACGTGGTCGTCTACCAGCCCGGGCTCCACTCCGGCGACGGCGGCGTCGCCATCAGCTTCGGCGACCCCGACACCGCCGACCACGTCTCGGTGAACGTCCCCGGACTGACCTCCGAGACCTCGAGCACCTCCGGCAACCTCGAGAGCACCTACGCGCTGCACGAGGCGGCCCTCCGCGAGGGCAACGGCAGCGTCGCGTCGATCTACTGGCTCGACTACGACGCGCCGAGCGGCGACCTGCTCAACCCGTTCGCGCCGTTCGAGAAGGTCGACTTCGGCGGGGTGGCGCTGCCGCTCAAGGCCGACGCCGGAGGCGAGCGGTTCGGCGACTTCATCGACGGTCTCCGCGCGTCCGACGAGGGCGCGCGGGCCCACCTCACTGCGATCGGCCACAGCTACGGGTCGACCACGGTCGGGCACGCCCTCCAGGACGGCCTGGCCGTCGACGACGCCATCGTGATCGGCAGTCCCGGACAGCCCGTCGCCACCGCCGACGCGCTGACCGACGCCGACGTGTGGGTGGGCTCGCGCGACCACGATCCGGTCACCCTGCTCGGCTTCGGCGACCGCGGCGGCATCGGCGCGCTCGGGCACGATCCCGCCGACGACGACTTCGGAGGCCGCCGGTTCGAGACGGGCGACGGCTCGCTGCGGGTGGAGGACCTGATCGACAACCACACGTCCTACTTCGAGGGTGAGTCCCTCGACAACATGGCTCACATCGTGGCGGACCGCGACGACCGGGTGACCGACCAGCCCGCGCGCGGGGAGCCGGGTGGTCACTACCTCACCCTCGACGAGCTGATCGCCGTCTCCAGCGGGGCCAGCGCCGGCGAGTTCGTGTGGGACCACGGCGGGGAGTGGCTCTACGAGCGGGGCAAGGACGGCGTGGAGTTCGGGGAGTGGCTGTTGGAGAACTCCCGGTTCGGCGGGATCCTAGGGCGATGAGCTTCCTTCTCGGGACCGACCGGCTGGTGCTGCTGGCCGCCGCAGCGCTCGCCTCACCACTGGTGGCCGGGTGTGGTGGTGGCGACGACGAAGGCGGCCGCGCCGAGGTCGACCAGGTCGACCAGGTCGACCAGGTCGAGGAGCAGGCCGTCGACGCCGTCGACGGTGTCGTGCACGACGTCGCGGACGCCACCGGCATCGCGTTCGTCAGCGGCAACCGGTTCTTCTCCATCTGCGGCGAGAGCTACGCGCCACGCGGCGTGGTGCTGCGCAGCTTCCTGCAGTTCGAGCCGAGCGAGCTCCCTGACGCCGAGGCGGCCGACCGCGCCGCGGAGTCGTTGGCGGCCGGCGGCTGGGACGTCGAGCAGCGGTCCGGGAGCGCGGTCGTCGAGGCAGCGAAGGACGATCTCCGGATGAAGGTGGAGTTCGGCCCGGCCGCCGCGGTCGTCGGCCTCAACACCGACTGCGTCGAGACCTCCGACGACGTCGCCCGCGAGTACGACGACCGGGACGACGTCGAGGTGGAGTGGGGCTGACCGACGAACGCCGTAGGGTCGGGCGCGATGAGCGACCTGAGCCTGACCGTCCTGGCGCTGCTCGGCGTCGCGGCCCTCACCGCCGGCTTCGTCGACGCCGTGGTCGGCGGAGGCGGCCTGATCCAGCTGCCCGCCCTCCTGCTCGGGATGCCCAACGCCTCGCCGGTGCAGGTGCTGGCCACCAACAAGATCGCCTCGGTCTGCGGCACCACCGCGAGCTCGGCGACGTACTACCGCCGGATCCGGCCCGACCCGCGGACCTTCGGCCCGCTCATGCTGCTCGCGCTCGCCGGAGCCTTCACGGGCGCGCTGGCCGCCTCGCAGATCCCCCGGGAGGCGTTCGAGCCGATCGTCCTGGTGGCGCTGGTGGTCGTCGGCGCCTACGTCGTGCTGAGGCCCCGGCTCGGGGAGGAGACCGTGCTGCGGTTCTCCGGGCACCGCCACCTGGCGGCCGCGATGGGCGTCGGCTTCGTGATCGGCGTGTACGACGGCATCCTCGGCCCCGGCACCGGCAGCTTCTTCGTCTTCGCGCTGGTGGGGCTGATGGGCTACGACTTCCTGCAGGCATCCGCCAAGGCCCGGCTGGCCAACCTGGCGACCAACGTCGGCGCCCTGCTGCTCTTCATTCCGACCGGAGCCGTCGTCTGGGAGGTCGGTCTGGTGATGGGCGCCTTCAACCTGCTCGGCGGCTACGTCGGCGCCCGCACCGCCGTCGCCCGCGGCTCGCGGTTCGTCCGGGTCTTCTTCATCGTCGTGGTCGCCGCCTTCGTCGTCCGGATCGGCGGTGACGTGCTCGGCGTGTGGTGAGGTCTGCGGTGAGGTCTGGGGTGAGGTCTACCGTGTCCGCATGAGCACCCGAGTCGACCCGGCGGCGCGCGACGGCAGGCCGGTGGCCCGATGAGCCCGCTGTGGATCAGTGCCTTCCTCGACAGCACGCCGGAGCACTACGCCACGACCGTGGAGTTCTGGTCGCGCGCGACGGGCTACCCGCTGTCGCCGCCCCGAGGTGACGACAAGGAGTTCGCGACGCTCGAGCCGCCGGACGGCGACGGCTTCGTCAAGGTGCAGCGCCTGCGGGCCGGCGACGACCGGGTGCATCTCGACCTGCACGTGCCGGACCCGCGCGCGGCCGCGGACCGGGCGATCGAGCTGGGCGCCGACGAGCTGACCTTCGTCGGGGTCGGCTACGTGGTGTTGACCTCGCCCGGCGGGCAGCCCTTCTGCTTCGTGTCGCAGCTGGCGGACCGCAAGCCGCGCCCGACCCAGCACGCCGGCGGCCACGCGTCGCGGGTCGACCAGGTGGCCATCGACGTCCCGGTCACGCAGTACGACCGCGAGCTGGCGTTCTGGGAGCAGGTCACCGGCTGGCCGGCGCGACGCTCGGCGCACCACGACGAGTTCCGGTTCCTGGGTCCGCCGGAGGGCCAGCCGCTCGGCATTCTCGTCCAGCGGCTCGGCGCGGACGATCCCGGACCGGTGCGCGCGCACCTCGACTGGGGCACCACCGACCGCGCGGCCGAGACCCAGCGGCACGTCGGGCTCGGCGCCACGGTGGTCGCGGAGCACGAAATGTGGACGGTGCTGACCGATCCCACCGGCCGGCGGTACTGCCTCACCGACGCGGACCCGGGATGAGCGTCGTCGAGGTGGGCCTCACGCCGGTGAAGGGCACCCGCCACCAACGCCGGGCCGAGGTGGTGCTCGACGAGCACGGGCCGGTGGGCGACCGCGCGTTCTGCGTCGTCGACGTCGAGCGGCGCAAGGTGCTCCGCACCGTCCAGCACCGCACGCTGCTCGCCATGACCGCGGCCTGGGACGGCGAGGTGCTCGCCCTCGAGATGCCCGGCGTCGGCAGGGTCGCCGCACCGGCGCGGCCGACCGGCGAGCGGGTCGTGTGCGACTACTGGGGACGGTCGGTCGCCCACGACCTCACCGACGGACCGCACAGCGAGCTTCTCTCCGACGTCCTGGGCAAGCCGGTGCGGCTGGCCGCCTCGCCCCGGGGAGGCGTGGTCTACGGCGCACCGGTGAGCATCCTGACAACTGCCTCGCTGCGCGACCTCGGCGACCGCACCGGGCGGACCGACCTGCTCGAGACCGTCTCGCGGTTCCGGATGACGATGGTCGTCGACGCCGGCGACGAGCCCTACGTCGAGGACGGGTGGTTCGGTCGCAAGCTGGGGCTCGGCGAGGCCACCGTGGTGGTCGAGGCGCCGGTGCCGCGCTGCGGCGTGATCGACCTCGCCCCCGCCACCGGGGCCAAGGACGGCTCGCTGCTCAAGGCCCTGGCCGGCTACCGCCCCAGCACGGGCGGGGAGCCGTGGTTCGGTGTGGACGCACGCGTGGTGACGCCGGGCCGGCTGCGGCCCGGCGACCCGCTGGTGGTGGGCTAGGGCCCGGCGGGCGCGAACCCGGGCAGGAACTCCTCCATCAGCGCCCGGAACGGCGCCTCGGCCTCGAGCTGGCTGAGCACGCCGACCCCGCCGACCGTGGTCCGGTGGATCAGGACGTACGACGGCGGCAGGTTCAGCTTGATGGTGACCGTGTACGCCGGGTCGCGCGGGTCGTTCAGGCGCTGGAACTGCTCGCGCATCCAGGCCCTGCTGAACCGGAAGCGCTCCGCCATCGTGGGCTCGGTGAACGGCGCCAGGTAGGCCATCACCTGCTCGGGGTCGATCCGGATCCGGTCCTTGAGAAAGCCCTCCTCGCGGAGCCCGGCGATCAGGGCCTCGCCGTCGCCCTCCGCGGCCAGCCGCACCAGGCGGCCCAGCGGCGCGGGCAGCCCGCGCTGGGGGAGCCGGGCGATGGCGCCGTAGTCGAGCACCCCGAGCCGGCCGGGAGAGCCGTCGGGGTCGGGGATGATCCGGTAGTTGCCCGGATGGGGGTCGGCGTGGAGCAGCCCGGTGCGCGCCGGTCCGGAGAACAGGAAGCGGGCGAACAGCTCGCCGTAGTGGTCGCGCTCCTCGGCGGTGCCGTCGGCGATGATGCTGGCGAGCGATCCTGCGGAGTCCAGCCACTCGGTGATCAGGACCCGCCTGCCGACGGCGACCACGTCGGGCACCACGATGTCGGCGTCGTCGCGGAAGGTCGCCGCGAACTCGCGCTGGGCCTCGGCCTCCAGCTCGTAGTCGAGCTCCTCGACGGCGCGCGCCTGCACCTCCTCGATGAGCGGCTTCATGTCCACGCCGGGCACCAGCGGCCCGATGGCGCGGGCGGCCCGTGCCAGCGTCTTGAGGTCGGACTCGAGGGCGGCGCCCGCGTCGGGGTACTGCACCTTCACCGCGACCAGCCGCGGCTCGGCGTCGGTGCCGGGCTCGCGCCAGTGTCCCTGGTGCACCTGCCCGATCGACGCGGCGGCGGTGGGTGCGCCGTCGAGCCACACCAGGCGCTCGCTCCAGTCCGGTCCGAGGTCCTCGGCCAGGATGTCGCGCACGGTCTGGGTCGGCATCGGGGGAGCGGAGTCCTGCAGCCGCGTGAGGTGCTCGCGGTACGGCGCCGCCATCTCCTCGGGCAGGGCCGACTCCAGCACCGACAGTGCCTGCCCGAACTTCATCGCTCCGCCCTTGAGCTCGCCGAGGGTGCGGAACAGCTGGTCGGCGGTGCGCTGCTGGATCTCGCTCATCACCGCCTCGGCGGGCGCGCCGCCGAGGCGCTTGCCGAAGCCGATCGCGGTCCGGCCGGCGTACCCGAGCGGGAGGGCGGCGAGTCGCGCCGTCCGCGCGGCTGCCTTCTTCGGGAGGTCGGCCATGCGCCCATTGTCCGGGATCCGGCAAGCCCGGTTTCGGCGGGGACGGGTGGGTACCGCCCGGTGCATGAGCGATCAGGAACGTTTCGAAGCCATCCAGGCCGTCGTTGACCGCGTGACGTCCTGGCAGGACGGCGCCACCGAGGGCACCGTGGAGGCGGAGCTGCGCAACGGCGCCCGAGAGGTCGGCGTGGACCTCAGCGACGAGGAGATCCGCAAGCTCGCCGACGTCATCGAGGACAAGCACGGCACCGTCGACGCCGCCGAGGTGCTGTCCGCCTGAGGCGGCCTCACAGCCGGCGCCTCAGTCGGGGTAGTCGCCGAGCACCTCGGTGCCGAACCGCGCAGCGAGCTCGACGAGCCGCTCAGGATCGGCCAGGAGCTCGTCCTCGCCTGCCTCGGCCACCGCATCGAAGACCTTCTCGAACCCCGGTGGCGAGATGAGGGTCAGCATCCGCACCGGCTCCGCCGACAGCCGGCGCAGCCGGTGCGGCCGGCCCCGCGGTACGACGAGGAACGTGCCGGGGCCGGCGGCGCTCCTGGCGCCGTCGACCCAGGCCTCCACCTCGCCGGCGAGGACGTAGAACGCCTCCTCCGCGCCGGCATGGACGTGGAGGGGCGTGGTGTCGGCCCAGAAGGTCTCCTCGGTCAGCGAGTAGGCGTCGCCGACCTGGCTGCCGTCGGTCTTCGTGACGTAGGTGGAGCCCAGCGCGCTGACCTCCGGTCCCTCGCCCGGGCCCAGCAGGAAGGCAGAAGTCATCCAGCCACTATCGGCGAGAAGTGGCGGCCAGGGAACCCCGACGCACCCAGGTACGACGCGATGCGGTCGGTCGCCGGGTGCCCCGGCCCGCGGGCGGCGCCGGTCAGGCGGTTGCCGGGAACGGCACGCCGGTGTTGGCGTGGCACCGGTAGCCGTAGGGGACCTTGTGGAGGTACTGCTGGTGCTCGGGCTCGGCGTAGTAGTACTCGGCGGCCGGTGCGATCTCCGTGGTGACGGGGTCGAAGCCGCGACGGGCGAGCTCGTCGCCGTACACCTTGGTGAGGTCGCGGGCGACCTGCTCCTGCTCGGGAGTGGTGAAGTAGATGGCCGAGCGGTACTGGGTGCCGACGTCGTTGCCCTGGCGCATCCCCTGGGTGGGGTCGTGGACCTCGAAGAACCGCTTCACCAGGTCGGCGTAGGAGACCTTCGCGGGGTCGAACACGATGCGCACGGCCTCGGTGTGGCCGGTACGGCCGCTGCACACCTCCTGGTAGGTCGGGTGCGGCGTGACGCCACCGGCGTAGCCGACCGACGTCGACCAGACGCCGGGCAGCTGCCAGTAGATCTCCTCCGCGCCCCAGAAGCAGCCCAGCCCGAAGATCGCCACCTCGAGGCCGTCGGGGACGTCGTCGGTGACCAGCGGGGTGCCGAGCACCTCGTGCCGCTCGGGCAGCGGGAACGCGGGCGCGGACCGGCCGGGCAGCGCCTCGGCGGGGTCCACCATGTCGGTCTTGCGGCGGGAGAACATGCCTCTATTCTCTCCGCGCGCCCAAGCCGCACACCCGCTCCGCGGTAAAGACTCCCGCGGCCTGCCGTGCGGCCGCCCGTCCTAGCCGTCCAGCCCTAGCTGTTCTGTCCACGCAGGTTGGGCACGAGGTCGGCTGGTGAGTTGCCGCCCAGTGCGGTGTGACCGCGGTGGTGATTGTAGGTGTGGAGCCACTCGGGGAACAGTGCTGCGCGTTCGGCCTCGGAGGT
>NZ_JBNBPO030000040.1:0-26726 GCF_051280635.3 Nocardioides proteolyticus
CTTCTTAGACTGTGTTGGAGAATCCACCCGGGTCTCCTGACCGGTCACGGGACCGTGGCAGATGCCCGAACACCCAGCCAGGAGCACGAACACCGAGTTACAAGCGAGCTCCACCCACCCGCCCGCCACCCACCGGCCCGCCACGCGCCATCCGCCCGCCACCCCACCTCCCACCCCAGGCACCGCCCGACGATGCGCAGCCCACCCCCGCCGATCCCTAGACTGACCGGGTGACCATCCGGCTCTACGACACCGCGACCCGCGAAGTGCGTGACTTCGTGCCCCTCGAGGAGGGGAAGGCCGGTCTCTACGTGTGTGGCCTGACGGTGCAGAGCGAGCCGCACGTCGGACACGTGCGGTCGGCGGTCAACTTCGACGTGCTCCAGCGGTGGCTGCGGGTCCGCGGCTTCGACGTCACGTTCATCCGCAACATCACCGACATCGACGACAAGATCCTCGCCAAGGCCGCCGAGCAGGGGCGCCCCTGGTACAACCTCGCCTACGCGATGCGGATCGAGCTCGACCGCGCCTACGCCGCGCTCAACGTCGCGCCGCCGACCTACGAGCCCGCCGCGACCGGGCACGTGCCCGAGATGATCACGCTCATCGAGGAGCTGGTCGAGCGCGGCCACGCCTACCCGGCCGCCGACGGCTCGGGCGACGTCTACTTCGACGTCCGCTCCTGGGGCGACTACGGCGAGCTCACCCACCAGGGCGTGGACGACATGGAGCCCGCGGCCGACGCCGACCCGCGCGGGAAGCGCGACCCCCGCGACTTCGCCCTCTGGAAGGGCCGCAAGGAGTCCGAGCCGGAGACCGCCTCCTGGCCGTCGCCGTGGGGTGCGGGCCGCCCGGGGTGGCACATCGAGTGCTCGGCGATGGCCGGGAAGTACCTCGGTCCCGCGTTCGACATCCACGGCGGCGGCGTCGACCTCCGCTTCCCGCACCACGAGAACGAGCAGGCCCAGTCTCGCGCCGCCGGGCGCCCCTTCGCCAGCTACTGGATGCACAACGCGTGGATCACGACCGCCGGCGAGAAGATGAGCAAGTCGCTCGGCAACACGCTGAGCATCCCGTCGGTCCTTCAGCGCTACCGCGGCGCCGAGCTGCGCTTCTACATCGTCGCCGCCCACTACCGCTCCCACGTCGAGTTCTCCTTCGAGGCGCTCGACGAGGCGGCGGCGGGCTACCGGCGGATCGAGTCGTTCCTGGAGCGGGCCGGCACGCCCGCCCCCGACGTCGCGGCCCTCCCCGACGCGTTCTCGGCCGCCATGGACGACGACCTCGGTACGCCGGCCGCGGTGGCGGTGCTCTACGACACCGTGCGTGAGGGCAACCGTCAGCTGGCTGCGGGCGAGCCCGCCTCGGCCGCCGCGACCGCCGTGAGCGCGATGCTCGCCGTCCTGGGGCTGCACCCCGCCGACCCGGCGTGGGCGTCGGGCGGAGCGGGCAGCGACACCGAGGAGCGGCTGCGGGGCGCTGTCGACGCGCTCGTCGCCGGGCTCCTCGAGGAGCGAGCCGAGGCTCGCACGAGCAAGGACTGGAGCCGGGCGGACGCCATCCGCGACCGGATCAAGGCGGCCGGCATCGAGGTCACCGACACCCCTGACGGACCGACCTGGACGGTGAGCTGATGCCCGGCAACTCCTCGCGCAAGGGCGCGATCCGCAAGTCGAGCAAGAAGCCCACCGCGGGCTCCGGCGGACGGGTACGGCGCGGGCTGGAGGGCAAGGGGCCGACCCCGAAGGCCGCCGACCGGCCCTACCACAAGGCGCACAAGGAGGCCGAGGCCAAGAAGCGGGCCGACGCCAAGCGCGGCCCGCGCGGGAGGCGCCGTACCGGCGACGCGGAGTGGATCGCCGGCCGCAACCCGGTCGTGGAAGCACTCCGCGAAGGAGTGCCGGTGTCGTCGGTCTACGTCGCCGAGGGCACCGAGCGGGACAACCGGCTGCGCGAGGCGTTCCGGCTGGCTGCCGAGAACGGCGTCGGCCTGCTGGAGGTGAGCCGGTCCGAGCTCGACCGGCTCACCGACGGAGCGGTCCACCAGGGGCTGGCGGCCAAGATCCCGCCCTACGACTACGCCCACCCCGACGACCTGCTCGCCGCGGCCGCGGAGGCGGGGGAGGCGCCGCTGGTCGTGGTGCTCGACTCGATCACCGACCCCCGCAACCTTGGCGCGATCGTGCGGAGCGCCGCGGGCTTCGGCGCCCACGGCGTGGTGATCCCCGAGCGCCGGGCCGCGTCGATGACGGCGTCGGCCTGGAAGACCTCGGCGGGAGCCGCCGCGCGCTGCCCCGTCGCCCAGACGGTCAACCTGACCCGCCAGCTCAAGGCGTTCCAGGACGCCGGCTGCTTCGTGGTCGGCCTCGCGGCCGACGGTGACCTGACCCTCCCCGAGCTCGCCGCCGACGCCGACCTCGCCGCGGGTCCGCTCGTCGTCGTGGTCGGCGCGGAGGGTGGCGGTCTCTCCCGGCTGGTCGCGGAGACCTGCGACCGGCTCGTCTCGATCCCGATGGCCGGCGTGCTGGAGTCGCTCAACGCCGGAGTGGCCGCGTCGGTGGCGCTGTACGCCGTCGCGGAGGCGCGGGCCGGCCGGTAGTGTCCCCGGTCCGCATCGCCAGGCTCCTGGCGTACGTCGGCGCCTGGCTGCTGCTCTCGGCGATCGCCGCGTCGCTGATCTTCATCGGCAGCGAGCGGACCATCGTCCTGGCCAGCCACGAGGCCACCGTCAGTCCCGACCTCTCGGGCGACGTGGTGCTGCGCACCGGCCCGATCCTGCCGGACATCCGAGTGCCCTCCGGATCCCGGATCGGCGTCGAGGTCCAGCTCGGCAAGACCGACACCGACTCACTCCAGGTGCTCACCTCCCGGTACGCCGCCATCGCCTCGCAGCCGGCCGGTCAGATCGCGGCCGTGGAGCGCGCGGTGACGTCGATGGCGCTGACCGCGCTGGCGCAGGGGGCCGCTCTCGGCGCGCTGCCGCTGCTCGTGTGGGCCGTCGTCGGCAGGGAGCGGCGGCGGCAGCTGCTGCACGACCTGCCCAGCCGCAGGGGCGCGCTCGGCGCCGCCGTCGTGCTCGCGGTGGTGGCCGGGCTCGTGCTGCCGGCCACCCGGGAGCGGGCCGACCCGGTGCAGCACGAGTGGCAGCCGCTGCAGGCGTTCGTCGGCGCGGACGTCCCGCTCCCCGAGGAGGCGAAGGACGTCGAGGTGCTGGGTGACGCCACGACCCGGCAGACGCGGCGCCTGATCGAGAGCGGCATCAGCGCCTATCAGCAGGGGCAGGAGTTCTACACCCAGGCCGCGGAGGACGCCGCCGAGCTCGAGCTCCGCCAGCCCGAGGAGGACGAGACGGTGGTCCTCCTGGTGTCCGACCGGCACCTCAACGTCGGCATGGACGCCGTCGCCCGGGCGATCGGCGACCGCGCCGGAGCGACCGCGGTCTTCGACGCGGGCGACGACACCGCGACGGGGGAGCGGTGGGAGGCCTTCTCGCTCGACTCGATCGCCGAGGCGTTCGACGACTACGACGGCCGCTGGGCGGTGGCCGGCAACCACGACAACGGCTCCTTCGTGCGCGGCTACCTGGAGGACCTCGGCTGGACCTATCCCGGCGGCGAGATCATCGACGGTCCGGGCGACTCCCGGCTGCTCGGCGCCGACGACCCCCGCACGAGCGGGCTGGGCAACTGGCGCGACGAGAAGGGGCTCAGCTCCGCCGAGGTCGCCGCGCGGCTGACCGAGGCCGCGTGCGAGGCCGACGAGGACGGCGAGCGGGTGAGCACGATGCTGGTCCACGACGCCGACTTCGGCGACGGCGCGCTCGCCCTCGGCTGCGTCGACCTGGTCGTGGGCGGCCACGTGCACGTGCAGAGCGGACCCACGGCGGTCGTCGGCGCCAACGGCAAGACCGGCTACACCTACACCGTCGGCACCACCGGCGGCGCGGCGTACGCCATCGCGATGGGCACCAAGCTGCGGCGCGCAGCGGGCGTCGCCCTGATCACCTACCGCGATGGCAGGCCGGTGGGCATCCAGACCGTGACGCTGCAGACCAACGGCCGGTTCGATGTCGGGGACTGGATCGAGCTGACCTACTGACGGCGGGCCGTGGCGGCGCGCTTAGGGTGCCGTCATGGCAACCACCGTCGACCGGCTGCTGCCCAGCGACGAGGCCCGGGAGCTGCTGGCTCTGGCCCGCGACATCGCCACCAAGGAGCTCGCGCCGCAGGTGGCCGAGGCCGAGGAGCGCGCGGAGTTCCCCGAGGCGGCGTACCGCCTGCTCGGCAGGTCGGGACTCCTCTCCCTGCCCTTCCCCGAGGAGTACGGCGGCGGCGGCCAGCCCTACGAGGTCTACCTGCAGGTGGTGGAGGAGATCGCCACGGCCTGGCCGAGCGTGGGCGTCGGCACCAGCGTGCACGCGCTGACCGCGACCGTCGTGGAGACCAACGGCTCCACGGGACTCAAGGAGGCCTGGCTCCCGCGGATGCTGTCGGGTGACTGGCTGGGCGCGTACTGCCTCTCCGAGCCTCAGGCCGGGTCCGACGTCAGCGCGATCCGTACGGCGGCGCGTCCCCAGCCCGCGGCCGGGGGAGCCGTCGACCACTACGAGGTCACCGGCACCAAGCAGTGGATCTCCAACGGGTCCTGCGCCGACTACTACATCCTCTTCGCCCGCACCTCCGAGGACCCCAAGCGCGGGCTGTCGGCGTTCGTCGTGCCGGACGGGCTGGAGGGGATGTCGTTCGGGGCGCCGGAGCGGAAGATGGGCCTGCACTGCGACGTCACCACGCAGGTGCTGTTCGAGCATGCCCGGGTGCCCGCCGACCAGCTGATCGGCGAGGAGGGCGCGGGGATGCGCGTCGCGCTGTCCGCGCTGGACGCGGGCCGTCTCGGCATCGCCGCGGTCGCCACCGGGATCGCCCAGGCGGCGCTCGCGCACGCCGTGGCCTACGCCAAGGAGCGCGAGCAGTTCGGCCGCCCCATCGGGGAGTTCCAGGGGATGCAGTTCCTGCTCGCCGACATGGCCGCCGAGGTGGAGCGCGCGCGGGCGTCGTACCTCCATGCCGCGCGACTCAAGGACGCGGGCCGCGCCTTCTCGCGCCAGGCTTCGATCGCCAAGCTGACGGCGACCGACGCGGCGATGAGGGTGACCACCGACGCCGTGCAGGTCTTCGGTGGCAACGGCTACACGCGGGAGTACCCCGTCGAGCGGCTGTTCCGCGACGCCAAGGTGACCCAGATCTTCGAGGGCACCAACCAGATCCAGCGGATGGTGATCGGCCGCGACCTGCTGCGCTGAGCGGTGCCTCTAGGCTTGAGCAGCATTCCCCGGTTGGTCTGCCGGCAGGGCCCGCCTGACTTTGAATCAGGACTAGCGACGTAGGTTCGACTCCTACCCGGGGAGCCCAGCCCCCTGCCCGGGCCCGGTCTGGTTGTCAGGCCGACTGCGGCAGCTTGGCGGCGCGTCCCTCGGGCGTGAGGTACATCCCGTCATCGAACAGGATGACGCCGTTGCACAGGCGGCACCAGCCCTGCTCGCTGTGGTCGGCGGTCACATGGGCCGAGCAGCAGTCCGCATCGGCAGCGGACGGACACTGCGGAGAGTGGTCACACATCGTTGTGCTCCCTTCGATCGTGGTCACCAGTCAAGGGCCTGATCGGCCGGGATGTCAGGCACTTTCGGGGAACTGTGGAAGGCGACACGGCGCCGAGGTGGGGGAATCCCCACCACCGATCCGGTGCGCAGCCCCATCGTGCCCCGCGACGCGTCCTCCTAGCGTCGTCAGCAGGCATTCCGACCCCCCGAGGAGCACCGATGACCACCCCGACACCCAGCTCGCCGACCGCCCTGGAGGTGCAGGGCCTGACCCGCGTCTACGGCACCGGACCGACCGCCACGACCGCCCTCGCGGGCATCGACCTCGCCTTCCGGCGCGGCACCTTCACCGCGGTGATGGGACCGTCCGGCTCGGGCAAGTCGACGTTCCTGTCCTGTGCCGCCGGCCTCGACCGCCCCACCTCCGGTCGGGTGCTCGTGGACGGCCGGGACGTCACCGACTGGGACGAGGGCCGGCGCACCCGGCTGCGTCGTGAGCAGATCGGCTTCGTGTTCCAGAGCTTCCACCTGATGCCCTACCTCACCGTCGAGCACAACGTGACGCTGCCGCTGCGGCTCGCGCGCCGCAGCGCCGACCGGGCCCGGGTCCGCGCGCTGCTCGACCGGGTGGGCCTCGCCGACCGCGCCCACGACCTGCCCGGCAGCCTCTCGGGTGGCCAGCAGCAGCGCGTCGCGATCGCCCGGGCGCTGGCGGCCAACCCCGCCGTGGTGCTCGCCGACGAGCCGACCGGGGCGCTGGACTCCGCCACCGCACACCAGGTGCTGGGACTGCTGCGCGGCAGCGTCACCGACCTGGCCCAGACGCTGGTCATGGTGACCCACGACCCGGTGGCCGCGTCGTACGCCGACGAGGTCGTCTTCCTCGTCGACGGACGGGTCGCGGGCCGGATGGCCGGGCCGACCGCCGACGCCGTCGCCGGCCAGATGGCGCACCTCGACGAGCTGGTGGCAGCGCGATGACCGGCTCGACGACCGCGCTGGCCTGGCGCAGCCTGCGCCACCGCCCCCTGGCGGCGACCGCCACCTTCCTCGCCGTGCTGCTGGGCACCACGCTCGTGGGGTCCTTCGCCACCCTCGGCGAGACCTCGCTCGGGGCCCGCGGCACCGACGCCGAGACGCTGCTGGTGATGGGCGCCGTCGTCGGCGGCTGGGGATCGGTGATCGTGCTCTTCTCGGTCGCCTCGACCGTCGGCATCACCACCACGCAGCGGGCCGGCGAGGTCGGGCTGCTGCGGACCATCGGCGCCACGCCCCGCCAGGCCCGCCGGCTGATCCACCGGGAGGCGCTCGCGGTGGCCGCGCTCGCCGCCACCGCCGGCGCGCTCGTCGCCTCGGTCACCGGTCGGCTGCTCTTCGACCTGCTCCGGTCCGGCGGACTGGTCTCCGACCGCGCCGAGTACGACGCCGGGCCGGCCTCCGTGGCCCTGGCCGCCGCACTGGTGCTCGCCGCGTCGTGGATCGCCGCCGCCGCGGCAGCGCGCCGCGCCACACGGGGCCCGGCGACCCTGCTGCTCCGGGAGAGCGCCGCCGAGGCGGGACGGATGCGCTGGTGGCGGGTCGCGATCGGCGTCGCCCTGCTCGGCTACGGCCTCGCCATGGCGGTGATCACGGTGACCGTCACCGCCGACGACAGCGACCCCTACGCGGCGATGTCGACGAGCGGGTCCAGCTCGATCCTCGTCGGCGTCGGCCTCGCCGTCCTCGCCCCGGTGCTGCTCCGGTGGCTCGCCGCGCCGGCCACCCGGATGGCCGGCCGGTCGCCGAGCGCGCACCTGGCGTCGTACAACACGACGCGGCGGGCCCACCTGCTCGCCGGCGTGCTGGCGCCGGTCGTGGTGCTGACCTCGGCGGCCGTCGGCACGCTGATGCTGGTCAGCATCGACACCCGTACCCTGCCGGCCGGGACCGAGGAGAGCGACACCATCAACCTGCTCAACAACGTGGTGGTGGGGATGATCGCGCTGTTCGCGGCGATCATGGTGGTCAACGCGTTCGTGGCGACCGTCGCCCACCGCAGGGACGAGCTGCGGCGGCTGTGGCTGCTCGGTGCCACGCCGTCCCAGGTCGAGCGCTCGGTCGTCGCGGAGGCGGGCATCGTCGCGGCGGTCGGCGTCGTGCTCGGGACCCTCGCATCGCTGGCCACGGTCGTGCCGTTCGCGGTCGCCCGCGACGAGGGCGTGGTGCCCGACGGAGCGTTGTGGCTGCCGCCGGTCGTCGTGGCCGCCGTGGTTGTGCTCACCCTCGCCTCTGCCCGTGGGGCGGTGCGGGGCACGGCCCGACGCATGGTCGCCGGCGCCGGACGATGACACACTTCGCCACCATGGGCGTGATGGCTCCGGTCCGCGACGCGGGTCCGCTTCCGGTCACCCGCGACGCGCTGGTCGAGCGGCTGCGGCTCACCGTGGTCTCCGCCGGCTACGCGCTGTCCTTCGTCCCGTCGCTGGGCCTGGCGATCCTGACCCTGCTCTGCATCCCGCTCGGCCTCCTGGTCGGGGTCGGCTTCGCGCTGGCGCTCGCCGTGGTGCCGGCGACGGCGGCCCTGACGGCCCTGCACCGGCGGCTGAGCGGAGCGCTGCTGGGAGAGCGGATCGAGCCCGGCTATGCCGCCGGAGGTCCCTCCGCGCTCGGCCGCCCGGTCCGTTGGCTGCGCGACCCGGCGCGATGGCAGGACTTCGGGTTCCTGTGCTTCAGCGCGACGGGCGGGTTCGTGATGTCGGCGGTCCCGGTGCTGCTGCTCGCGGCGCCGGTGTCCCACGTGGTCGGGCTGGTGCTCGACCCGAACGGGATCTGGCTGCTGCTCGTGCTGCTGGACGGGCCGATCCTCCTCGCCTGGTGGCTGGTGACGCCACCGTTGGTCCGCGCCCGTGCCCTGGCGGAGCGCAACGTGCTCGGCCACGGGCGGATCGCGGAGCTAGAGGAGCGCGTCGAGCAGGTCGAGGACACCCGCCAGGAGACGCTGGACCACTCCGCCGCCGAGGTCCGACGCATCGAGCGGGACCTCCACGACGGGGCGCAGGCGCGGATCGCCTCGGTCGGCATGAGTGTCGGCCTGGCGGAGAAGCTGCTGCGGACCGACCCCGTCGCCGCGGCGGAGCTGCTGCGCGAGGCCCGCGAGACCACCATGGACGCGCTCGAGGACCTGCGCGGGGTGGTGCGGGGCATCCATCCGCCGGTGCTGGCGGATCGCGGGCTGGTGGGAGCGATCGACGCGCTGGCGCTGGCGCTGCCGGTGCCGGTCGCCGTCGCCGTCGACGTGCCGCGGCTGCCCGCCCCGGTCGAGTCGGCGGCCTACTTCGCGGTGGCCGAGTGCCTGGCCAACACGGCCAAGCACGCCGATGCCGGCCGGGCCTGGGTGACGGGGACCCACGACGGTGACCGGCTCCGGCTCACCGTCGGGGACGACGGTCGCGGCGGGGCGGACCCGCGCGGTTCCGGCCTCGACGGGATCGGCCGGCGGCTCGCGGCGTTCGACGGCCGCGTCGAGGTGCGGAGCCCGGTCGGTGGCGGCACGGTCGTGGAGCTGGAGGTGCCGTGCCCGACGGCGTGAGGAGCGGGCAGGCGTCGCCCGGCCCCCGGGCACCGCTGCGCGCGGTCCTCGCCGAGGACCAGGCGCTGTTGCGCGTGGGGCTGACCCGGATCCTCGAGAGCGGAGGCGTCGACGTGGTCGAGGCGGCCGGCGACGCGCCCTCGCTGGCCCGAGCCTTGGAGCGCGACGACGTGGACATCGCCGTGGTCGACGTACGCCTGCCGCCGACGCACACCACCGAGGGCCTGCAGGCCGCGACGGCCGTACGGCGTGCCCGGCGCGCGTTCCCGGTGCTGGTGCTGAGCCAGTGGGTGGAGCCGCTGTACGCCCGGGACCTGCTGGCCGGGGGAGAGGGGGCGGTCGGCTACCTGCTCAAGGACCGGGTGGCCGACGTCGACGCCTTCCTGGCCGCGGTCCGGCAGGTGGCGGCCGGCGGCACGGTGCTCGACCCCGAGGTGGTCGCCGCGCTGGTGTCGGCGCGCAGCCGGCCCCTGGACCGGCTGACGGACCGGGAGCGCGAGGTGCTGACCCTGATGGCCGAGGGCCGTTCCAACGCCGCCATCGCCGCGCGCCTGGTCGTCACCGACAAGGCCGTCGACAAGCACACCAGCAACATCTTCGCCAAGCTCGACCTGCCGCCGGCTCCCGACGACAACCGGCGGGTGCTGGCCGTGCTGGCGTGGCTCGACGGGCGCTGAGCGGGCCGCGACCGGGACGCCGGTGGCGCGGCCGACGGGCCTGAAAACGGGCCGAGTCGGCGCCCCTGCTGCCAGGTGCGCCGACTCGACGTCGGGTGCTGCTCGCCTCAGTAGCGGAAGGCGCCGATCAGCTTCTGGAGCTGTCCGGCCGAGCTCGCCATCATCGCGGCCGCCTCGGCCGTCTCCGCGGCCCCCTGCTGCGTCTCCACGGTGGCCTGGGCCACCTTGGAGATGTCCGCGGCGATGCTGTGCGAGCCGGTCGCGGTCTCGGTCACCGACCGGGCGATCTCGTTGGTGGTGGCGGTCTGCTGCTCCACCGCGCCGGCGATCGAGGTCTGGAACTCGTTGATCTGGGCGATCACGTCGCTGATGCTGCCGATGGCCTCGACGGCGCCGTTGGTGCCCTGCTGGATGGCGTCGATCCGGCTGCGGATCTCCTCCGTCGCCTTGGCGGTCTCCTGGGCGAGGTCCTTGACCTCGTTGGCGACCACGGCGAAGCCCTTGCCCGACTCGCCGGCCCGGGCCGCCTCGATCGTGGCGTTGAGCGCCAGCAGGTTGGTCTGCTGGGCGATCGAGGTGATCGTCTTGACGACCTGCTCGATCTCCGCGCTGGCACCGCCCAGCTCGTGCACCGTGCTCCGCGCTCGGTCCGCCACGACCACGGCGTCGGCGGCGACCCGCGAGGCCTCCGTGGCGCTCTGGGCGATCTCCCGGATGCTGACGCTCATCTCCTCGGCGGCGGACGCCACCGTCGCGACGCTCGCCGACACCTGCTCGGAGGCCGAGGACACGTTGCTCGCGAGCAGCGAGCTGTTCTCCGCGCCGTCGCCCAGGCGGGTGCTGATCGTGGCGAGGCCGTCGGAGGCCTGGGCCACGGAGTCTGCGGTCTCGCCGATGGCCGACATGCTGTCGCGGAGCGCCGCGGTGAGCGAGCGCAGGCCCTCGGCCATCTGGCCGACGTTGCCGTTGCCGCAATCGGGCACCGGCTGGGTCAGGTCGCCGTCGACGACCTGCTTGACGTACTCGAGCAGGATCGAGACCTGGCGTGACGCCTCGGCGGCCTCCGCTGCCTCCGCGGCGGCGCGCTCGGCCTCCTCGGCGGCGCGACGGGCGTCCTCCTCGGCAGCCAGGCGGGCGGCCTCGGCCTGCTCCTCCGCGGCCTTCTGCAGGCGCGCGGCCTGCTCGTCGAGCGCGGCGTTGAGCTTGACGGTCTGCTCTTCGGCGGCACGCCGTGCCGCCTCCTGGCGCTCCCGCTCACGCTCGGCCTCGGCCTGCGCGGCGAGCCGGTCCTGCTCCTCGCGCTCGAGCCGCGCCTGCTCCGCGAGGGCGGCGTCGGCGTCGGCCTGGTCGAGGAACTCCACCACGGTGTCGAGCGCGACCACGATCGACCCGATCTCGTCCTCGCGGTCGTAGTCCACCTTCTGGGTGCGGTCGCCGGTGGCGATGGCCTTGAGGGAGGCGACGATCCTGTCGAGCGGGCGGGTGATGCTGCGGATGATGAAGAACGCGGCAGCGGCGAGCAGCACCAGGCCCAGCAGCGAGACGATGAGCAGCAGCCGCTGGGCGCTGTCCAGGGTATCGAGGTAGGCCTCGATGCGGTCGTCCTCGTAGGCACCGACCTCGGCAGCGTGCGCGTCGAGCATGTCGCCCATCTCGGTGAGGTGCGGACGTTGCACGCCCATCACCTCGGCCGCGGCTGCCTCCACCCTGCGGTCCTGGATGGCCTCGTGCTGCTTGTCGAAGGAGGCGCGCCAGTCGGTCAGAATCGCGCCCATGGCGGTGATCTCGTCGATCTGGTCGGTGCCGGCGTAGTCGGCCTTCAGCTCCTCGACCAGCGCGGCGGCGTCGTCGTAGTCGTCGATCACGCCGTCGTACGTCGAGGTGTCCTTGAGCTCCCCGCTGCCGGCCTCGATCAGGTAGTAGTAGGAGTCGCGGGTCATCGCGTCCCAGTTCGCGGCAAGCGAGGCGAAGTCGTCGACGATCTCGGCCGCGTCCTGGGACTCGTCCGATCGGTCGTTGGCAGCCTGGAGCTGCATGACGGTGGTTCCAGCCAGGACGACGAAGATCAGGCTGGCGAGGCCGGCCATCGCCCACAGCTTCTGCTTGATGGACACGCGTCCCAGAATCTTGTTCACGGCGCATTCATCGGCAGCGTCCGGTCCGTTCGAAGCCAGATGCTTGAAATCCGTGGCGCACCCGGTCTGGACAACCGCCGGACCGCTGCGCGGCCGGTGCTGGTCGTAGTCTCGTCGTCGTGCCCGAGCAGCTGACCGTCATCGTCCTCGCCGCCGGCGGGGGCACCCGGATGAAGTCCAAGACGCCCAAGGTCCTCCACCGGATCTGCGGCCGCAGCATGATCGGCCACGTGCTGAGTGCCGTGCGGGTGCTCGAGCCCTCGCGCGTGGTCGCGGTCGTCGGCCACCAGCGCGAGCTGGTGGGTCCGCACGTGTCCGAGACCCTGCCGGAGGCCGTGCTGGCAGTGCAGGAGGAGCAGCTCGGCACCGGCCACGCCGTGCGGGTGGCGCTGGATGCCCTGGCCGGTGAGGCGCCCCGCGAGGGCACGGTGCTCGTCGCGTACGGCGACACGCCGCTGCTCGAGGGGGAGACGCTCCGGGCCTTCGCCGACGCCCACCGCGCCGCGCGCGCCGCGGTGAGCATCCTCAGTGGCATCGTCGCGGACCCCCACGGCTACGGCCGGGTCGTGCGGGACGCCGACGGCGTCGTACAGGCGATCGTGGAGGAGAAGGACGCGTCGGAGGAGCAGCGGGCGATCACCGAGATCAACTCCGGGATCCTGGCGTTCGACGCGGCCTTCCTCGCCGACTGCATCCGCCGCATCGGCAACGACAACGCCAAGGGCGAGTACTACCTGACCGACGCGATCGCCCTGGCCCGGGAGGCCCGCCTCACGGTCGCCGCCCACGCCGTCGAGGACGCGCTCCAGACCGAGGGCGCCAACGACCGGGCGCAGCTCGCGGCACTGGGCCGCGAGCTCAACCGGCGGATCCTCGACCGTTGGATGCGCGCGGGGGTGAGCGTGCTGGACCCGGACACCACCTGGGTCGACGCCGACGTGCGGCTGGCGGCCGACGTGACGATCCTCCCGGGCACCCAGCTCCTCGGCGCGACGGTGGTCGCCGAGGACGCCGTGATCGGACCCGACACCACGCTCGAGGACTGCGAGATCGGCGCGGGCGCCCGGGTGGTCCGCGCCCACGGCCAACTGGCGGTCGTCGGCGCCGGCGCGACGGTGGGCCCCTTCGCCTACCTCCGGCCCGGGACGCAGCTGGGCGACACGGGCAAGATCGGCACCTTCGTCGAGACCAAGAACGCCCGGATCGGGACCGGTGCCAAGGTCCCGCACCTCTCCTACGTCGGCGACGCCGAGATCGGCGACGGCGCCAACATCGGTGCCGGCACGATCTTCGCCAACTACGACGGCGTCGCGAAGCACCGCACGACGGTCGGCCGGCAGGCCCGCACCGGGTCCAACAACACCTTCGTGGCGCCCGTCGAGATCGGCGACGGGGCCGCGACCGGCGGCGGCACCGTCGTACGACGCGACGTGCCGGCGGGCGCGCTGGCGGTCAGCGCGGCGCCGCAGCGCAACCTGCCCGGCTGGGTGCAGCGCCGCCGGCCCGGGACCCCGCAGGCCGACGCCGCCGCCGCGGCGACCGGTGCCGACGAGCAGGACCCGCCGCCCTCGGACTGAGGCGGCGAGCGGGGCCGGCGGCCCAGCTCGAGGACGCCCGGGTGGCGGCCGTCACGTGAACGGCGGGAAAACGGACACGGACTTGGGGCGGACGCCGCCGAGGCGGCACAATCTCGACAACACCTCCGGCGACCAGGGAGTCACGCGCGTGAGCGGTCTCAAGCGGACCACCGAGAAGAACCTGATGGTCTTCTCCGGAAGGGCACACCCGGACCTGGCCGACGAGGTCGCCGACATGCTCGGGCAGCAGCTCGTGCCCACCCAGGCCTACGAGTTCGCCAACGGCGAGATCTACGTCCGCTACGAGGAGTCCGTGCGCGGCTGCGACGCGTTCGTGATCCAGAGCCACACCACTCCGATCAACGAGTGGATCATGGAGCACCTGATCATGGTCGACGCGCTGAAGCGCGCGTCCGCCAAGCGGATCACGGTCGTGATGCCGTTCTGGGGCTACAGCCGGCAGGACAAGAAGCACCGCGGCCGCGAGCCGATCTCCGCCCGGCTGATGGCCGACCTGTTCAAGACCGCGGGCGCCGACCGGATCATCACCGTCGACCTCCACGCCGACCAGCTGCAGGGGTTCTTCGACGGCCCGGTCGACCACCTGATGGCGCTGCCGGTGCTGACCGACTACATCAAGGACAAGTACGGCGACCAGCCGCTGGCCGTCGTCTCACCCGACGCCGGTCGGATCAAGGTCGCCGAGCGGTGGTCGGCCCGGCTCAACGGCGCGCCGCTGGCGTTCATCCACAAGACCCGCCGCACCGACCGGCCGAACGAGACCGTGGCCAACCGCGTGGTCGGTGACGTGCGCGACCGGATCTGCGTCCTCACCGACGACATGATCGACACCGGTGGCACGATCGTGAAGGCGGCGGAGGCGCTGATGGCCGACGGCGCTGCCGGCGTGATCATCGCCGCGACCCACGCGATCCTGTCGGAGCCGGCCGTCGACCGGCTCAAGAACAGCACGGCCACGGAGGTCGTGATCACCAACACCCTGCCGGTGCCGCCGGAGAAGCAGTTCGACAAGCTGACGACGCTGTCGATCGCGCCGCTGGTGGCGCGGGCGATCCGCGAGGTGTTCGAGGACGGCTCGGTCACCTCGATGTTCGACGGCCACGCCTGAGCCCGGCGACGGCCGGACTCAGGCCCGGGCCTACGGCCGGTCCTCGTCGAGGTCGCGGACGAACTCGCCGAAGCCCGGCAGCGTGAACCGCACGAGGCCGTGGCCCACCGGCTCGATCACGCCCTTCTCGATCAGCCGCTCGCGCGGCACGCTGATGGACCGGGAGTCGCGGCCCATGCCTCGCGCGATGGCCGCGCGGGTCACGTTCTCCCGGCCGGTGGCGGCCATCGCGGCGAGGAAGGCCCGCTCCGTGGGTGTGGCCGCGCCCCAGCGCGCCCGGTGCATGGCGGTCAGCTGCTCGCGGGCGGCGGGCAGCCCGCGTCGCACGTGGGCCAGGGTGAGCCGCCCGCCGTCACCGGGGCGGGCGGCGTCCCAGGTGCTGCTGCCGATGAGCTGCAGCAGGTAGGGGTGGCCGCGTGCCTCCGCGACGACCGCGGCGAGCGCGCCGCCGGTCCAGGTGACGCCCTCGGCGGCGGCCGGCGCGGTCAGCACGTCGCGGGCGTCACCGTCGTCGAGGACGTCGAGCGGCACGAACGCGCTGCGCTCGCCGAACGTGGCGGCGCGGGTCAGCGCCTCCGGCGTCACCGGGAGCCCGGCTCCCACCACGGCGAGCGGGTTCTCCGTGCGGTCCCCGTCGAGGTTCTGGAGCGTGTTGAGCAGGACCGACATGTCGTCGGGCGAGGCGGCGTGCAGCTCGTCGACGAGCAGGAGCAGCCCGGCGCCGCCGCGGCGTCGTACGAGCGTGGCGGCGTCGTGGAGCAGCGCCTCCAAGGCGCCGATCGGCGCCAGCCCGAGCGCATCGTCGGCGTCCCTCTCGCCCTGCGCCGGCGCGGCCACCTCCGCGCGCACGCGGGCACCCGGCACCCCGACCTCGAGCGACACCTTGTCCAGGCGCCTGCGCCACCGGCCGCCCGCCCCGCCGCCGGGCAGCGCCTCGGCGCGCTCGAGCGCGGCACGGAGGCTGTGCACGAGCTCGGGGAGGACCGGTCGCTCACGCGAGCAGGCGACCCACGCCGCGACGAACCCCAGCTCGACCGCGCTGCGCTGCGCGGTGCGCAGCAGGGACGTCTTGCCGATGCCCCGGGGCGCGTGGAAGACCAGGAGCGGGCCGCCGAGCTCGCCGAACGCGACGACCCGGGCGAGCTGGTCCTCGATCCGGCGCAGCTCCGCCCTGCGGCCGGCGAAGACGCGCGGGACCTGGCCGGGCGTGTACGGGTTGGGCAACGAAGCCTCCGGGCGGCGGATCGATCTTGATACTTCGGCAAAGTATCAAGGGGTATCGACTGCCGCCAGTGAACGTCGGCCGGCGACCGTCGCGCGCTACTCCTACCCGGACCGTCCGACGCACCGCGGGCCCGGAGCGGTGCGCTTTTGTCCTGCGCGCGCTGCGCTGCGTAAGATCGCCCGGTTGCCTCGGCGAGGGAGCACCCGCTTCTGTGACTCCGTGATCGACTGGGCCGGTTCGTCTCACGACGCCGCGCGCCCTGCCGGTCATCGGGCCAGGGAAGCGCGGCGCTCCTGCATCGCGGGCAGTGTCCACCCGAGCACGACGAACCAGGAGATCCCGATGAGCACCGAGAAGATCAAGGCCGAGCTGCGCACCGAGTTCGGCAAGGGCGCCGCCCGCCGCATCCGCCGCGAGCACAAGGTCCCGGCAGTCGTCTACGGCCACGGCGCCGAGCCGGTTCACCTGACCCTCCCCGGCCACGACACGATGATGGCCATCAAGCACGGCGGTGCCAACGCGCTGCTCGAGCTGGACATCGACGGCGAGAGCCAGCTCGCGCTGACCAAGCAGGTCCAGGTCGACCCGGTCCGCCGGCTGCTCGAGCACGTCGACTTCGTCGCCGTGAAGCGCGGCGAGAAGGTCACCGTGGACGTCCCCGTCGTCGTGGTCGGCGACGCCGCCAGCGAGACGCTCGTGGTCACCGAGAGCGCCACGGTGCAGGTGGAGGCGGAGGCGACCCACATCCCCGAGTCGTTCGAGGTCGACGTGACCGGCGCCGAGGCCGGCACCCAGTTCCTCGCCAGCCAGCTCGCGCTGCCGTCGGGCACCAGCCTGCTGACCGACCCCGAGACCCTCGTCGTCAACGTGACCGCGGCGCAGACCGCCGAGCAGCTCGAGGCCGACCTGGAGCAGACCGAGGCCGACCTGGGCATCGAGAAGGACGAGTCGGACTCCTCCGCCGAGGGTGAGGCCGTCGAGGCCCCCGAGGGCGGCGACAGCGAGTGATCCTCAGCCGGCTCAGGTGGTTCCTGGGCCGACTGATCTCCCCGGCGCGGTCCGCCGCGCCGGGGAGCACCGCCCCCCACCGGGACGGCGGTGTCGCGGAGCATGCGGAGCCGGAGGAGCTGGAGGAGGGGGCTGTGGCCGACGCCGAGGTGTGGCTCGTGGTGGGCCTGGGCAATCCCGGCCCGTCGTACGCCGGACACCGGCACAACGTCGGCCACCTCGTCGTCGACGAGCTGGCTCGCCGGCTGGGCGGCTCCTTCCGCGCCCACAAGTCCGGCCGTGCTGACGTCGTCGAGGGCCGGCTGGGCGCGCCGGGCGCGGCGGGCCCCCGTGTCGTCCTGGCGAAGCCTCGGTCCTACATGAACGAGTCCGGCGGCCCGGTCAAGGCGCTCGCCACGTTCTACAAGGTCCCGCCCGAGCGGATCGTCGCCATCCACGACGAGCTCGACATCGACTTCGGCACCCTCCGCACCAAGCGCGGCGGCGGCGACAACGGCCACAACGGCCTCAAGTCCATGCGCTCCTCCCTCGGCACCGGCGACTTCTACCGGGTCCGCGCCGGCATCGGTCGGCCTCCCGGCCGCCAGGAGGTCGCCGACTTCGTGCTCTCCAACTACTCCTCCACCGAGCGCAAGGAGCTGCCGTTCCAGGTCGACTCCGCGGCCGACGCCGTGGAGTGCCTGGTCACCGAGGGTCTCGAGCGGGCCCAGCAGCGCTTCAACTCCTGACGCCGAGTTGCGGTTTCCGCCCCGCGAGTTGGGGTTTCGGTACGCCGAGTCGGGGTTTCGGCACGCCGAGTTGGGCTTCGGTACCGACTCGCGGGGCGGAAGCCACGACTGGCGGGGCGCAAGCCCCAGCTCGCGCGGTCGAGATCTCGAGTCCGGGTGCGGGGCGGGCCACTAGGCTGCGCGGGTGACTTTCGAGCCTGGTACCCCCGCTCCCGAGGTCGTCGCCGACGACCACCAGTTCGCCGCCTGGCTGGCCGAGGTGGCGGGGCGTCGCCTCCTGGAGGTCCGCGGGGAGGGACTGGAGGGCAAGGCGCTCAAGGACGCCGGCGACCGCGCGGCCCACGAGCTGCTGATGGAGCTGCTGGCGTCGTACCGGCCCGACGACGCCGTGCTCTCGGAGGAGGCGCTGGAGAACGCCACCGACAAGGAGGCCCGGCTCCGGGCGGCGAAGGTGTGGATCGTCGACCCGCTCGACGGCACCCGCGAGTTCTCCGAGCCGCCGCGCGACGACTGGGCCGTGCACGTCGCGCTGTGGGAGCAGGGCACGCTGACCGCAGGCGCCGTCGCGCAGCCCGCGCTGGGCGAGACCTTCAACACCGGCACGCCGCCGGTGGTGCCCCCGCGGACGAGTGCCCGGCCGCGCATCGCGGTGTCGCGCACCCGCCCGCCGGCGTTCGTGGAGGCCTTGGCCGAGGAGCTCGACGCCGAGCTGGTGCCGATGGGCTCGGCCGGCGTGAAGATGATGTCGGTGGTCCGCGACGTCGCCGACGCCTACGTGCACGCGGGCGGGCAGTACGAGTGGGACTCCGCCGCGCCGGTCGCGGTCGCCCGCGCCGCCGGCCTGTTCACCTCCCGCGTCGACGGGAGCGACCTGGTCTACAACCAGGCCGACGTCTACCTTCCCGACGTCATCGTCTGCCGTCCGGAGCTCGCCGACCGGATCCTCGCCTTCGTCGCGGACCACGGCACGGACTGAGCCGTGGTGGTGCGCCACGTCCTGCTCGACGCCGACGGTGTCGTGCAGAACGGCGCCGGCGACGTTCCAGCGTTGCTAGCGGCACACCTGGGCGAGGGGGCGATCGAGCTTCTCACGGCCGTCCTGCCCGACGACAGTCCCGTCCTGCTCGGTGAGGTGGAGCTGGTCCCGGTCCTGCGCGACGCGGTCGGAGCCGCCGGCAAGGACGTCGACGTCCAGCGCCTGTACGACGAGGTGTGGCTCGCGATCGAGGTGCACGAGCCGACGATGGCGCTCGTGGCCCGCCTTCGCGCGCAGGGGTACGGCGTGCATCTCGGGACCAACCAGGACCCCGCCCGCGCGCGGCACATGCGCGCGACGCTGGGCTACGACCAGGCGTTCGACACCTGCTTCTACTCCTGTGAGCTGGGCGTGGCGAAGCCCTCCGGTGCGTTCTTCGAGGCGGTGCTGGAGCGCGTCGGTGCCCGCCCGGACGAGGTCCTGTTCCTCGACGACAGCGAGCGCTACGTGGCCGGCGCCCGTGCGGCCGGGCTGCCCGCGGAGCAGTGGAGCACCGGTGACGGCGACGAGCGACTCCTGAAGATCCTGGAGCGGCACGGCGTCCGCGTGGCCTGACGCATCTCGAAACCTCTTGAGCGGGCGAGAAGCAGCCGCGAGAGTGGCGCGGTGACGTCGTACATCTCGCACACCACTGTCGACTGCGGCAACGCCTACGAGCTCTCCGCGTGGTGGAAGCCCGTCCTTGGGTACGTCGACGTCGCCGACGACCCGAACCTCCCCGGTCACGAGGAGTGCACCATCGTCGACCCCGCGACCGGGCACCGGGTGCTCTTCCTCGAGGTGCCCGAGGGCAAGACGGTGAAGAACCGGGTCCACTTCGACCTCCGCCCGCGGGCCGGCACGCGGGACGAGGAGCTCGACCGGCTGCTCGCCCACGGGGCGCGGCAGGTCGCCGACCACCGCGGGAAGTATGGTCCCGGCACCGGGTGGGTGGTGCTCGCCGACCCGGAGGGCAACGAGTTCTGCATCCTGCGGTCCGAGGCCGAGGTCGCGGCAACCGGCTAGGCGGCGCTCGACTCAGAAGACGTTCAGCGGACGGAACTGGACCGAGATCCGCGGTCCGGCGGCGGACACCTTCGGCACGGCGTGCTCCCAGGTGCGCTGGCACGACCCGCCCATCACCACCAGGTCGCCGTGCCCCATCTCGACGGAGAAGGACTCCTCGCGCCGCTCGGGGTCGCGGGGACGCAGGTGGAGGCGGCGCGGGTCGCCCACGGACACGATGGCGACCATGGTGTCCTGGCTGGAGCCGCGGCCGATGGTGTCGCCGTGCCAGGCCACGCTGTCGCGGCCGTCGCGGTAGTAGCAGCAGCCGGCCGTGCGGAACGGCTCGCCGAGCTCGGCCAGGTAGTGCTCGGTGAGGGCGTCGCGCGCGGCGGTGAGCGCGGGATGGGGCAGCTCCTCGCCGATCATGTAGGTGTGCACCAGGCGGGGTACGTCGACCACCCGGTCGTACATCGTCCGCCGCTCGGCACGCCACGGGACCTCCCGGGCGAGCGTCGCGAACACGTCGTCGGCGTCCGGCAGCCAGCCGCGCGCCACGTCGACCCAGGCGCCGGCGCTGAGTGGCCGGCGGGTGATCCCGGCCGTGGTCGCCCGAGTGGGTGGCTCGAACAGGGTGCTCTGGAAGGCCAGCTCCATGTCTCCATCATAAGTCATGCTCGAACGTATGTTCGGTCCACGGTGCGGGTTTTTGCACTTTCAACCTCCGCCGGCCGGGACGGAGACGTACGCTCCGACTTGGCAGCAGAGTTCAGGGGGGACGATGGGCCGCTCGTTGAAGCACGTGACAATCCGGGAGTACGTCCGCGACCTCGTCGCCGACAGTGCCCCGGGCACCGCGGCGCCGTCGGAGAGGGACCTCGTCGACCGCTTCGGTGTCGCCAGGATGACCGTCCGGCAGGCCCTGGACGCGCTGGTCGCCGAGGGCGTCCTCGAGCGCTTCCCCGGCCGCGGGACGTTCGTCGCCCGTCCGGCCCGGGTGCCGACCGGGATCAGCAGCCTGACCGAGGAGTTCGCCCGGCGCGGACAGGTCGCGGAGGCGCGGACGCTGGTGGCGGCGCGGCGGCGACCCTCCACGCGGCTGGCCAGCACGCTGGGCATCGGGCCCGACCAGCCGGTGATCCACTGGCGGCGGCTGCGGCTGGCCGACGGGCGACCGGTCTGCCTGTCCGACGCCTACCTGCCCGAGTCGCTGGTGCCGGGCCTGCTCGAGCGCCTGCCGGCCAGCCTGTACGACGACCTCGCGGCGCGCGGTCGCCGACCGACGTGGGCCGAGGACTCGATGTCCGCGGGCGTCGCGAGCGAGGACGAGGCCGCGGCACTGGAGATCGCCGTCGGGGGCGTCGTCCTCCGCCACTCGCGCAAGGCGCTGTGGGGGGACGTCGTGATCGAGGTCTCGCGCACCGTGTTCCGCGGCGACCAGCACAAGGTCTGCGTGCAGCTGCGCGGCTGAGCCCGCTCAGGCGTGGGCGAGCCCGCCCAGCGGCGCGACCGGCTGGCCGCTCTCCTCGCACACCCAGTGCGGGTCGGGCCCGCCCAGGTCGGGCTCGATGTGCAGCGCGTGCACCGGCTCGCCGTCGCATCGGGTGCACACCGGCCAGAGCCCCTCGCGCTGGGTGCGGCCGAAGGTGTCGGCGAGGGCGTCCTGCACGTCCTGCGCCACCAGCCCGGCGATGTAGGGCGCTCCGTCCGGCCACTGCTCGAGCCACCACTTCCGCTCCGAGCAGGCGTCCTCGAGGAGGGTGACCGCGCCGGGCGTGGTGAGCCCGCGGGCCTGGAGGTCGGCCAGCACGTGCGCCCGGGCCACGTAGATCACGCTGTCGTCCACAGCTCCCATTGTGCGGGGGCCGGGGTGACGGACCGGCCAGGGACGTGCCCGCTCCGGTCCGGCTCAGCCCTCCGGCTGCAGCTTCTCCAGCTCCAGCGCCATGTTGCGGCGCGCCGGGTCCTCCCAGTGCGCGCGCCCGTGGGCGGTGTGGAACAGCTGTGGCTTGCTGGCGAGCTCGCGCAGCACGTCGGCCCGGCCGGCCGCGAACACGTCGTCGGGCAGGTGGCCGTACTCTTGTCGGACCGCGGCGACGTACTGCGCGTACCGGTCCGGCGGCTCCGCCAGGATCGCGAGGTCGGCGTCGCTGAGCGCGCAGCCGTTGTCGTCGTGCGGCTCCGGGCGGTGGTGCTCGGTGAGCCGCACCAGCCGGGCGACCTCCACGACGGTCGCCTCGTCGGTCAGTGCGGGCAGCGCCTCCTCCGCCCAGGTGGCCGAGCGCTCCTCGGCGTCCCGCTCGCCGTCGTACACGGCGTCGTGGAACCACGCGGCGAGGAGCACCGGGGTCCGATCGAACGGGGTGCCCGCGGCTGCCAGCTCCGCGAGCCGGTGCAGCACCTCGCTCAGGTGCCGTGGTCCGTGGTGGGCCCGGGTCGGCTCGCCGTAGGCGGCCAGGAGCTCGTCGCGCAGCCGGTCGGCGCCGGTCAGCGGCCAGGGCAGGTCGAGGGGAGATGGATGGTCGTCCTCCATCCCCCTATTCAAACCGACCCGCCCCGGCCGCTGCCAGGGGCCACCCGCCTCAGTCGCCCTTGACGTTCACGACCTGCCGCAGCGTGTGCCGGATCTCCACCAGGTCCGCGGCGTCCGCCATGACCCGGTCGATGTCCTTGTACGCCGCGGGGATCTCGTCGATGAACGCGTCGGTGTCGCGGTACTCGATGCCCGTCATCGCCTCGCGCAGCTGCTCCCGCGTGAAGGTGCGGCGGGCCCGCGAGCGGGAGTACTCCCGGCCGGCACCGTGCGGCGCGGAGTTGAGCGAGACCGGGTTGCCCTTGCCCGCCACGACGTACGACGCCGTCCCCATCGAGCCGGGGATCAGACCCATCCGCCCCTGCTCGGCGTTGATGGCTCCCTTGCGGGAGAGCCACACGGTCCGGCCGTAGTGGGTCTCCTGCTCGGTGTAGTTGTGGTGGCAGTTGATCTCCTCGCACCGCTCCACGTCCTTGGCGTCCGTGGCGCCGACCCACTCGGCGAACTGCCGCACCACGCGGTCCATCATCTCCTCCCGATTGAGCAGCGCGTAGTGCTGGGCCCAGCGCATCTCCCGGATGTAGGTCCAGAACTCGTCGGTGTCCTCGGCCAGGTAGGCCAGGTCGCGGTGCGGCAGGTCGATGTGCCACTTCTCGCACAGCCGCTGGGCGACCTTGATGTGCCGCTGGGCGATCTTGTTGCCGACGCCGCGGGAGCCGGAGTGCAGGAACAGCCACACCCGCTGCTCCTCGTCGACCGTGACCTCGATGAAGTGGTTGCCCGAACCGAGCGTGCCCAGCTGCAGGTCCCACCTGGCGGCGTAGCCCGCCGGGTCGAAGCCGGCCTGCTCGGCCTCCCGGGCGAGCACCTCGAGCCGCCGCTCGGTGTGCTCGCGGGAGACCTTTCGGTTGGCGGCGCCCGCGCTCAGCGGCACGGCGCGCTCGATGGCCTCCCGCAGCGGCCGCCGGTCGGCCGGCAGCTGGTCGGCGGTGTACTGGGTCCGCACGGCGATCATGCCGCAGCCGATGTCGACGCCCACCGCCGCCGGGATGATCGCGCCGAGGGTCGGGATGACCGAACCCACCGTCGCGCCCAATCCGAGGTGCGCGTCGGGCATCAGCGCGAGGTGCGGGTGGATGAACGGCATCGACGCCGTCGTCACCGCCTGGTCGCGGGTGCCCTGCTCGAGGATCGAAGCCCAGTTCATGAGCTTCGGGGTGATCTTCTCCATCTTCTCGTCCTGGCCGGTGGCCTCTCCTGTCCCGTCGGTGTCCTGCCCGCGGCTTTCGCGAGCCGGACGAGATTAGGTACCCGCAATCCGCTTGCACACTGCATTTCCCACCCGGTACGACCACCCCCCCACCCCCACGAAGTGGGAGGTTCCGGCGCGCGAGGTGGGAGGATCCGGCGCGCGAGGTGGGAGGATCTGGCGCGCGAGGTGGGAGGATCTGGCGCGCGAGGTGGGAGGATGCGGCGCGCGAGGTGGGAGGATGCGGCGCGCGAGATGGGAGGATGCGGCTTGTGAGCGCAGAAGACGCACAGGCCGAGCTGCACCGGCTGCGAGCGAGCATCGACAATCTCGACGCCGCCCTCGTCCACCTCCTGGCGGAGCGGTTCAAGTGCACCGAGGAGGTGGGCCGACTCAAGGCCCGGGCCGGGATGCCGCCCGCCGACCCCGCCCGCGAGGCCGTGCAGATCGCGCGACTGCGCTCGCTCTCGGAGAGCAGCGGGCTGGACCCGCACTTCGCCGAGAAGTTCCTCGGCGTGATCATCTCCGAGGTGATCCGCAACCACGAGCAGTTCCAGTAGGCGTCGTACGTCGCTCGGCGCGGCTGCCGCGACGGTGCTCAGCCAGCGAGGACGGGTGGACGGGAAGCCGGTGGACGACCAGCAGGTGCTCCGGCGCTTCTTCAGCGCCGAGGGCCGGCTGCTGGATCTCCCGCTCCGCCACGTGAAGCGTCGGGTCGTCCTCGACCACGTCGTGCAGCGGTTCGAGACCGGCCACCGCTACTCCTGGCGTGAGGTCGACGCCATCCTCAAGGCCGTCCACGACGACCACGCGGCCCTGCGCCGCTGTCTGGTCGACGACGGTCTCCTCGCGCGCGAGCCCGACGCCGACCGCGGCTGGGTCTACTGGCGTCCCAGCGGCTGACCGTACGGCGCGCTCCGGGACCGCAGCCTCCAGCCGCTCGCGGTCGCGACCCGGACGACCCGGACGCAAGCCCCAACTCGCGGGACGCAAGCCCCAACTCGCGGGGCGCAACCCCCAACTCGCGGGGCGCAACCCCCAACTCGCCGGCGCAAGCCCCACCTCGCGGGGCGCAAACCCCAACTCGTGGGGCGCAAACCCCAACTCGGCGGGTCAGCCGCGGTCGCCCAGACCGAGCTCCTCGGCGTCGACGATCCGGTAGGCGTAGCCCTGCTCGGCGAGGAAGCGCTGGCGGTTCTGGGCGAACTCGGCGTCGACGGTGTCGCGGGAGACGATGGTGTAGAACCGCGCGACCTTGCGCTGGCCGTCGGGGCCGGGGTCGCCGGGGCGGAGCAGCCGGCCGAGGCGCTGCGCCTCCTCCTGGCGGGAGCCGAACGACCCGGAGACCTGGATCGCGACCTCGGCCGAGGGCAGGTCGATCGAGAAGTTCGCGACCTTCGAGACGACCAGCAGCCCGAGCTCGCCGGAGCGGAACGCCTCGAACAGCCGCTGCCGCTCCCGCACGGGGGTCTCGCCGGTGATCACCGGGGCGTCGAGGGCGGTGGCGAGCTCCTCGAGCTGCTCGAGGTACTGCCCGATGACCAGGGTCGGCTGGTCGGCGTGCTGGGCGACCAGGTCGCGCACGACGCCGACCTTCTCGCGGGTGCACGCCGCGAGCCGGTAGCGCTCGTCGGGGTCGGCCGTGGCGTAGGTCATCCGCGCCGCGTCGGGCAGCGTCACCCGCACCTCGACGCAGTCCGCGGGCGCGATCCACCCCTGCGCCTCGATGTCCTTCCACGGGGCGTCGTACCGCTTGGGACCGATCAGCGAGAACACGTCGCCCTCGCGCCCGTCCTCGCGCACCAGCGTGGCGGTCAGCCCGAGCCGGCGGCGCGCCTGCAGGTCGGCGGTCATCCGGAAGATCGGCGCCGGCAGCAGGTGCACCTCGTCGTAGACGACCAGGCCCCAGTCACGGGCGTCGAACAGCTCGAGGTGCGGATAGACGCCCTTCCGCCGGGTCGTGACCACCTGGTAGGTCGCGATCGTGACCGGCCGGATCTCCTTGACGGTGCCGGAGTACTCGCCGATCTCGTCGGCGGTCAGCGACGTGCGCCTGACCAGCTCGTCCTTCCACTGACGCGCGCTGACGGTGTTGGTGACCAGGATCAGCGTGGTGGCCCGCGCGTGCGCCATGGCGGCGGCGCCGACGATGGTCTTCCCCGCCCCGCACGGCAGTACGACGACGCCGGACCCGCCGTGCCAGAACGACTCGGCCGCCTCCTGCTGGTAGGTGCGCAGGCTCCACCCGTCCTCGGCCAGGTCGATCGGGTGGGCCTCGCCGTCGACGTACCCGGCGTAGTCCTCGGCCGGCCAGCCCAGCTTGAGCAGCGCCTGCTTGAGGTTGCCGCGCTCGGATGCGTGCACGACGACGGTCTCGTCGTCGACCCGGGCGCCGAGCATGCCCTGCACCTTCTTGGCGCGGAGCACCTCCTCGAGCACCGGCCGGTCGGTGGAGGCGAGCACCAGCCCGTGGCTGGGGTGCTTCTCGAGCCGGAGGCGCCCGTAGCGCGACATCGTCTCGGCGACGTCGACGAGCAGCGCGTGCGGCACGGGGTAGCGGGAGTAGCTGAGCAGGGTGTCGACCACCTGCTCGGCGTCGTGGCCCGCGGCGCGGGCGTTCCAGAGCCCCAGCGGCGTCAGGCGGTAGGTGTGGATGTGCTCGGGGCTGCGCTCGAGCTCCGCGAACGGCGCGATGGCCTTGCGGCACTCGACCGCCTGCGGGTGGTCGACCTCCAGCAGGAGGGACTTGTCCGACTGGACGATGAGCGGGCCGTCGGTCACCGCGCGAGTCTACGCGGCGCGCGCTCGTCGGCGGATTCCGGAGGGATGCCCGGCAGCGTCAGCCGACCGGCTCCACCCGCGAGATCCGGTGCACGGCATAGGTCCGCTCGGCGTCGGGGTCGTCGGCCGCCGCCTCGTGGTCGCGCGCGGTCAGCCGGCCGCCCTCGACGGTCATCGGCTCCACCGTGCGCTCGGTCACCACGCCCTGGTTGTCGGTGAAGGCGATCAGCACGGCACCCCGCCGCTCGATGGCGTCGCGCAGCGCCGACAGCACGCCGCCGCCCGGGGCGGACGCGGACGCGGGGCGGCTGCGGGCGGCCTCGTCGCCCTCGCGGAGGCTGCGCACCGCCCCGGCCACGTGCGCCGACTGCCGGGCGGCGGCGGGGGGGGGGGGGGGGGGGGGGGCGGGGGGGGGGGGGGGGGGGGCGCGCCCCCCCCCCCGCGCCCCCCCCCCCCCCCCCCCCCCCCCCCCGCCCCCCCCCGCACAGCGCGCCGCGGCG
>NZ_JBNBPO030000041.1:0-24228 GCF_051280635.3 Nocardioides proteolyticus
AGCCGGGCCGTCAGCCGGGCCGTCAGCCGGGTCGCCGGCCGGGTCGTCAGCCGGGCCGCCGGCCGGGTCGCCGGCGCCTGTGGGTTCGGCCCGCTCGTCCGGCGGCCCGCCGTCGGGCGGCACGTCGGGGTCGTCGCTCACGCGCCCATTCAACCCGCTGCCGGGTCAGCGGGTCGGCGGTACCGCCGGATGCGGCGCCGAGCCGGGCGCGGCGTACCGGCCGTCGGCGCCGGCGATCAGCTCTCGGCCTCGGCCTTGATCCGCTCGAGGGTCTGCCGCATGCCGTCGCGCAGGGTGCGGGTGAACTTCTGCTGACCGCCGAAGGCGACCTTGGTCAGCTTGAGCGAGATGTCCGAGATGCCCTGCGGCGCCTCGCGGCGCTGAGTCACCTTGGTGCCGCCGGTGGCGGTCGGCTCGAGGGAGAACGACCAGACCGTCCGGTTCTCCTTGATCCGGAACGCGATCTCCTGCTCGGGGACGAAGCGGACGACCTTGCCGTTGGTCGGCCAGACGAGGAACTTGTCGCGGTTGAGGTTGACGAAGGTCGCGCCCTCGCGGACGGCGCCGCCCTTCACCTTCGACCGCAGCACCTGCGGGCTCCACTTGGCCATCGCCGGGATGTCGGACACCAGCGCCCACACCTTGGCCGGCGGGGCCGCGATCTCGATGGAGTCCTCGAGGAGCTTCTCGTACGTCTCGGGCATGGCGGGCACCTCTTCGGTGGTCGGGAGCTGACCCCCGGAAACTAGCCGGGTCGTCGTACGGGCGATAGGTGACCGTCGCCACAGGTCCGTCGTCCGTACGCCGAAACCCGCCACCTCGCGCGCCGAAAGCTGCCCCCTCGCGGGCCGAAAGCTGCCACCTCGCGCGCCAGAACCTGCCACCTCGCGCGCCAGAACGCGCCACCTCGTGGGTCAGCGGGCGGCCCACCACTCCCGGAGGGCGCGGGTGGCGTCCTCCTCCGACATCGGGCCGTTGTCCAGGCGCAGCTCGAGCAGGTACTGGTAGGCCTGGCCGACCTCGCGGCCGGGTGGGATGCCGAGGATCTCCATGATCCGGTTGCCGTCGAGGTCGGGGCGGATGGCCGCGAGCTCCTCCTCCTCCGACAGCCGCTCGATCCGGGCCTCGAGGTCGTCGTAGGTGCGCCGGAGCCGGTCGGCCTTCCTGCGGTTGCGGGTGGTGCAGTCGGCGCGGGTCAGCACGTGCAGCCGCTCGAGCTCGTCGCCGGCGTCGCGGACGTAGCGGCGCACGGCGGAGTCGGTCCACTCGCCGGAGCCGTAGCCGTGGAACCGCAGGTGCAGCTCGACCAGCCTGCTCACGGCCTCGATCTGGTCGTTGGAGAACCGCAGCGCCTTCATCCGCTTGCGGGTCAGCTTGGCGCCCACGACGTCGTGGTGGTGGAAGGTCACCGTGCCGTCGCCCTGGAACCGGCGGGTCCGCGGCTTGCCGACGTCGTGCATCAGGGCGGCGAACCGGGAGACGAAGTCGGGCGCGGCGATGCCGCTGCGCTCGGCCAGCCGCGGCTCGAGGTCGATCGCCTGCTCGAGCACGGTGAGGGTGTGCTCGTAGACGTCCTTGTGCCGGTGGTGCTCGTCGCGCTCGAGCTTGAGCGCAGGCAGCTCCGGGAGGACGTGGTCGGCCAGCCCCGTCTCGACCAGCAGGGTGAGCCCGAGGCGGGGGTGCCGTGCGCAGATCAGCTTGACCAGCTCGTCGCGGACGCGCTCGGCGGACACGATGGAGATCCGGTCCGCCATCTCGGTCATCGCCCGGACCACGTCGGGGTCCACGGAGAACCCGAGCTGGGCGGCGAACCGGGCGGCGCGCATCATCCGGAGCGGGTCGTCGGAGAAGGACTGCTCCGGCGTGCCCGGCGTGCGCAGCACACGGTGGGCGAGGTCCATCAGGCCGCCGAAGGGGTCCTCGATCTCCCGGCCGGGCACCCGCACCGCCATCGCGTTGACCGTGAAGTCACGTCGGCCGAGGTCGCCCGCGAGGGTGTCGCCGTAGGCGACCTCGGGCTTGCGGCTGTCGGGGTCGTAGGCCTCGGACCGGTAGGTGGTCACCTCGACCACCCAGTCGCCCTTGCGGCAGCCAATGGTGCCGAACTCCCGGCCCATGTCCCACCAGGCGTCGCCCCAGGAGCGCAGCAGCCGCTCGGTCACGTCCGGCCGCGCGGAGGTGGTGAAGTCGAGGTCGTTGGAGTGCCGACCGAGCATCGCGTCGCGGACCGGGCCGCCGACCAGCGCGAGCTCGTGGCCGGCCTCGGCGAACCGGGCGCCGAGCTCGTCGATGACGGGTGCGATCCGGTCGAGCTCGGCGGTCACGGACTGCTGGACGTCGACCAGCCGGATCGGCTCGCCCGCAGCGGGCAGGTCAGCGTCGGTCACGCCGGCCGAGTCTAGGCCCGGACGACCCTCGCGCCGGCCCCGGGAGCGGGTGCCCGGGGAACGACCCCCGCCCGACTACCCTCGGAGGGTGGCCCGCCGTCCGTCGTACCTGCATGCCCTCGTGGGCGCGGTGGCGGCGGTCGCGCTCTCGGGCAGCGCGCTGGCCGTCCCGGCGGCCGCCGCGCCGCTGCCCGCACCCCCCGCGCCCGGGCCGGAGGTCTCCGCCCGCGACGGCGCGCAGCCGGCCGCCCGGCAGGGCGCCGGCCACCGGCAGCAGGGCGAGCGCCGGGCCCGCGCCCGCGACGAGTACGACGCGCCGCTGGAGATCATCATCGACGGCCTCACCCCGGGCGTGCTGCCGCGGTCGGGGCCGATCACCGTGCGCGGCACCGTCACGAACGTCGACCTGGAGACGTGGGAAGGCATCAACCTCTACCCGATGTTCGGAGCCGGCCCCGGGTGCACCACCTGCCCGGAGCCGATCACGTCGGCCGACCAGCTGGCCGAGGCCGCCGCCACCGACCCCGAGGCGCCGGTCGGCGAGCGCTACACCGACGTCAGCAACGACGTGGCGCGGCTGCACCCCGGCGAGTCGGCGACGTACTCCATCCGGATCCCCCAGCGGGTGCTCCGCGAGCTCTTCGGGCAGCCGGGGGACGTGGCGGCCGGGGTGTACTGGTTCGGCGTGCACGCCTCGGGCAGCAGCGAGGGCAGTCCGCGTGACGGCTTCGCCGACGGCCGGGCGCGGACCTTCCTGCCCGTCGTCCCCACCACAGTCGACCAGGCGGTCGACACCGCCGTCGTGGTGCCGCTGCGCGGCCGGATCGCCTACGACGCCGACGGGCAGCTCGCCGGCGCCGCGCGCTGGCAGCGGTCGCTGTCCCCGGACGGCGACCTCGGCGGGCCGCTGGCGTTCGGCGCGGCCAGCGGCGTGGAGCCGGTGACCTGGCTGGTCGACCCCGCGATCCCCGACGCCGTGCAGCGGCTCGCTCTCGGCAACCCCCCGCGGGAGGTGCAGCCGGTGCCCGAGGAGACCGAGGAGCCGTCCCCCTCCGAGAGCGCCTCCGCGGACACCGACGACGCGGGCAACGCCGCCGAGGACGGGGCCGAGGAGGCGGCCGTCGATCCCCTGACCCGAGCCGCCGAGAGCTGGTTGCGGCAGGCCGAGATCGCCCTGGGCAACGACCAGGTGGCGACGCTGCCGTTCGGCGACCTCGACGTCGCCGCGGCCGCGACCACCCTGCCCGACCTCTACGCCGCGGCCCGCGAGCACCCCGGTTCGGTGCTGAGCAGCTGGGACATCGAGGGCATGCCGGTGGTCGTCCCGCCGAGCGGCTACCTGGACCGGTCGGGCGTGGAGAGCATCACCGACGGCGCGACCGTGGTGCTGGGCGACGACGCGCTGGTGTCCGAGGCGGCCGAGCGTGCCGCTGACCCGGCGTACATCGGCGACCGGCCGATCCTCGTGCGGTCGGGCGGCGCGGCCGACGGCGGGCCGGGTCCGGACCCGCGGCGGTCGCCGGTCGCCCTCCGCCAGCGGATCCTCGCCGAGGCCGCCGTGCGGCTGCTCCGGTCGCCCGCCACGGAGCCCGACCCGCTGGTCGTGGTGCTGCCCCCCGGTCTGGACGCCGCAGGGGCCAGCACGTTCTGGGAGGGCCTCGAGGTCGACTGGCTGCGCCTGGTCGAGCTCGACGACCTGGTCGGGTCCGGTGGCGGAGCCCCCGAGGACCAGCAGCTCGACCCCGCCCAGCTGGAGTACCCGCAGGAGCAGCAGGTGGACGAGGTCGACGCCGGCGTGCTCGTCGAGCTCGACGGCCTGGTCCGGGACGCGCGGACGCTGCAGAGCGTGCTCGGTGAGGACTACCGGATCTCCGGTCAGCTCCTCGACGAGGCGCTCGCCGGGGCGTCGTACGCCATGCGCGACGACCCGCAGGCCGAGGCCCGACTGGCGCGCACCCGTGGCTGGGTGCGCAACCAGCTCGACCGGATCAGCGTCGACGCGCCCCGCGGCGTGACGCTGTCGGGCACGTCGGGCAGCTTCAACGTCGCGGTCTCCAACAGCCTGGACTTCCCGGTCACCGTCCGGTTGGAGGCGTCCGCCGACTCCGGCGCCCGGATCGACGTGTCGAACCCGATCGTGCTCGCCGCCAACAGCCGGTCCTCGGTGCCGGTCAGCGCGGACATGTCCCGTCCGGGGGTGCACAACGTCAGGCTCCGGCTGACCGACCTCGAGGGCCGGTCGCTCGGCGACACCGACCAGCTGCCCATCCGGTCCGGCCAGGTCGGCGTGGTGATCTGGGCGGTCATCGGCACCGGGCTGGGCATCCTGGCGGTCGCGATCGGGATCCGCCTGTACCGCCGGGTGCGTGGTTCGGGCCGGTCCGCGGACGGGAACGACGAGCCGGGCGAGCCGGACGGCTCCGGCCAGCCGGCCAGCGGCGCCTCGGCGCCCGCCGGCGGGGCTCCGTGAGCGTCGAGCCGTCCCCGGCCGCGACGGCCCGCAAGGGGATCATGGCCAACACCGCGGTGATGGCCGCGGGCACGGTCGTCTCCCGGTTCAGCGGGTTCCTCCGCTCCACGCTGCTGGCGGCGACGCTCGGCATCTCCCTGCACGCCGACATCTTCACGATCGCCAACACGATCCCGAACATGCTCTACATCCTCCTCGCCGGAGGCGTGTTCAACGCCGTGCTCGTGCCGCAGCTGGTGCGGTCGATGCGCAACGACCCCGACGGCGGCGCGGCGTACGTCGACCGCGTGGTCACCCTCGCGATCGGCTTCCTCGCCGTCGTCACCGTGCTGCTCGTGGTCGCCGCCCCGTGGGTGATGGAGCTGGTGCTCAGCAACAAGTTCGACCGCCCGGAGCTCGCCGAGCAGCGCCAGTCCGCCATCGACTTCGCCCGCTACTGCCTGCCGCAGGTCTTCTTCTACGGCATGTTCGTGCTGGTCGGGCAGATCCTCAACGCCCGGGGCCGGTTCGGGCCGATGATGTGGGCGCCGATCGCCAACAACGTCATCGCGATCGGCGTGCTGGTCACCTACCTCCTCGTGTTCGGGCCGGCGGGCGACGCCGAGCAGGAGGGCCCGTTCACCGACGGCCAGGAGGCCCTGCTCGGGATCGGCTCCACCGCGGGCATCGCCGCCCAGCTGCTGATCCTGGTGCCCTACCTCCGGGCGGCCGGGATCCGCTACCGGCCCCGGTTCGACTTCCGCGGCGTCGGGCTCGGCCACACCGCCCGGCTCGCGGTCTGGACGCTCGGCTTCGTGGTGGTCAACCAGGTGGCCTACGTCGTCGTGGTGCGGCTCGCCTCCAGCGGCACCGCCGCCGACGGCGAGGGCACCGGCATCACGATCTACTCCAGCGCGATGCTGGTGGTGATGGTGCCGCACTCGATCATCACCGTGTCGCTGGCGACGGCGATCCTGCCCCGGCTGTCCGCCTCGGCCGCGGGGGACGACCTGCGCGGCCTCGCCGACACCCTCGGCGGCACGATCCGCACGGCGCTCGCGGTCGTCGTGCCGTTCGCGGCCCTGCTGCCGGTGATCGCGCTGCCGCTCGCGCAGGTGGTCTGGGGGCACGGCGCGGCGGCCGACAACTACCCGCGGTTTGAGCCGACGATGGAGCTGTTCGGCCTCGGCATGGTGGTGTTCACCATCCACTACCTGGTGCTGCGCGGGTTCTACGCCCTCGAGCTCAACCGCACCGTCTTCTTCGTGCAGTGCGCGGTCGCCGCGGTCAACATCGGTCTGGCGACCGCCCTCGTCCCGCGGGTCGACCCGCTCTCCACGGCCCCGATGCTGGTCGTCGCCTACACCGCCGCGTACGCCGTTGGCGCCACCCTCTCGGCAGCGCTGCTCACCCGGCGGCTGCGGTCCCCTGGCCCAGCCGGGCCAGCCGGCGCACCGGACCCGGCGGACCCGGCGGACCGGGCGGAGCGCGTCGGCGGCTGGCTCTCCTTCGTCGTCCGGCTCCTCGTCGCGTCGGCCGCCGTGCTGGCCGCGGCAGCGCTGGTGGCCCTCGTGGTCCGGGACACGATCGCGGAGGTCGCCGCCGATCCCGGCTGGGTGTGGGCGGCGGTGCAGGTCGCGGTGGTGTCGGCCGCGGCCGGCGGGACGTTCCTGGCAGCGGCCCGGGTGCTCGGGATCCGCGAGGTGACGACCGTGGTGCACAGCGTCACCGCAAGACTCCGCCGCGGGTGACCCGGTCGGCCTACCATGGGGGCGACCTAGAGAGGACCGGGGTGGGGACGTCGACGCGGCCGGGGGACGTGCTGGCTGGCCGCTACCGCTTGATCGACCTGCTGAGCGAGAGCGGTGGCGGGCGGTTCTGGCGCGCCCACGACGCGGTGCTCGAGCGGTACGTCGCCCTGCACGTGATCGCCGAGGACGACCCGCGGGCGCCGATGCTGGTCGAGGCCGCCCGGACGTCGGCGACGGTGCTCGACTCCCGGATCCTGCGCGTCCTGGACGCGGCCACGGAGGGCGGCCGGTGCTTCGTGGTCAACGAGTGGGGCACCGGGATCTCGCTGGACATCCTGGTCACCCACGCCGGTCCGCTGGGCCCACGCCGGGCGGCCTGGCTGGTGGCCGACGTCGCCGGCGCGATCGCCCAGGCCCACGCCCGCGGCGTGGCGCACGGCCGGCTCAACCCCGAGAACGTGCTGATCGACTCCTTCGGCGCGGTCCGAATCATCGGGCTGTGCGTCGACGCCGCCCTCCACGGTCTGCCGCCCAGCGACATCGACACCGACGTGGAGGACCTCGGCGGGCTGCTCTACTGCGCCCTGACCGGCACCTGGCCCGGTCCGTCGGGGTCGATCGTCCCCGCGGCGCCGCGCGAGAACGACGCCTTCCTCAGCCCGCGTCAGGTCGTCGCGGGCGTCCCGAAGCCGCTCGACGCGCTGTGGCGGGAGTTCGACTGTCCCGGCGACCACAGCCCGGGCCGGCGGCGCTGGCGGGAGCCGGACCACCCCGACGTCTCCTCCGCCCAGGCGATCGCCAACGAGCTGCTGGCCTTCGTCGGCGACCCGACCGGGATGCCGGAGCGGCTGGCCGCCTCGATCCCGCCGATCAACGAGCTCCGTCCGGTGTGGCTCACCGCGGTGGCCGACCCCGCCCCGCACGACTCCACCGGTGACATCCCGGTCGTCGCGCCGGCGGCGGCCCGATCGCCCCACGGCACGACGCGGACGGGCGAGCCGGAGACTGGCGGGGCCCAGAGCGACGGGGCCCAGTCCGGTGCGGCCGCGCGGTCCGGCGAGCCGGTCCGGTCGGCCGCGTCGGCCCAGGCTGCTCAGGCTGCTCGGGCCGATGCCTCGTCGGCCGCCGAGCACGACCTTCCCACCGAGCCGGGCATGCCGGTGTTCGGCGACGAGGACGGCGACGTGGAGTGGCTGCGGACGCGTGCTACGCCGCCTCCGCCGCCACCGCCGTTCGAGGACCCGCCCGAGCGGCCGCTGTTCGCGCCCGACCCTCCCGACGGCGTGGCGGCCCGGCGTGCCAGGGCCGGCGCCGGCCACACCGAGGTGCGGTCTCCGGGCGGGCCGCCGACGGGAGGCAACGGGGTGGTCCCGGGCGGCTACTGGCCGTTCGATCACGATCCCGGCGACCAGACGGCCGAGCACGAGGAGGTGCCGGGCCGCAGCTGGCTGCGCCTGGCGATGGCCTTCGCGGTCGCGCTGCTCCTCCTGGTGGCCGTCGCCGTGGCCTTCAACCTGGGCCGCGGCCGCACGGTGCTCGGCGGCGACCCCGACGACGAGCCCACCCCCGCCCCGAGCGCGTCCGCGAGCCAGGCGCCGGTCCTCTCCGGGATCACGGCCACCGACCTCGACCCGCTCGGCGACGGCGAGGAGCATGCGGGCGAGGCGGCCAACCTGGTCGACGGCGACCCGGCGACCACCTGGAGCACCCAGACCTACGAGGACCAGCTCGGTCCCCCTCCCGGCCTCAAGACCGGCGTCGGCGTGGTCCTCGACCTGGGGCGCACCCGCCAGGTCAGCGCCGTGGAGGTCCAGGCCGGCGAGGGACGGACCCGGCTGGCGCTGCACGCCGCGGACGCTCCGCCGACCGCGGCGCCGACCCGGGCGCCGGTCGCCACCGCGACCGGCTCCGGTCGACTGGTGCTCGCGCCGGAGGACTCGGCCGGCGCACCGACCGCGGTCTCCGCCCGCTACCTTGTCCTCTGGTTGACGTCACTGCCCGAGGTCGACGGCGACTTCCGGGCCGAGCTGTCGGAGGTGGTGGTTCGTGGCCGCTGAGCCCTCCGATCAGGAGCTGCTCGCCGCCCACGTCGCGGGCGACGCCGAGGCCTTCGGCGTCCTGTTCCGTCGCCACCGTGACCGGCTGTGGGCCGTCGCGCTGCGCACGTGCGGCGACCGGGAGACCGCGGCCGACGGCCTCCAGGACGGTCTCGTCGCCGCGTTCCGCCGGGCCGACTCCTTCCGTGGTGACGCCGCCGTGACCACCTGGCTCCACCGGGTGGTCGTCAACGCCTGCCTCGACCGGCTGCGGGCACAGCGCGTACGACGCGCCGAGCCGCTGCCCGACGACCTCGATTTCGGCGACCGCGACGACGGCGGAGTCGCCCGCCAGGTCGCCGTACCACCCACCGCGGCGGCGGACCCCGTCGAGCACACCGTCATGACCGACCGCCGCGAGCGGGTGCGGGCCGCGCTGGCCACGCTGCCGCTGGAGCAGCGTGCTGCCGTCGTGCTGGTCGACATGGAGGGCTACTCCGTGGCGGAGGTGGCCGAGATGCTGGGCTGCGCGGCCGGCACGGTGAAGAGCCGGTGCTCGCGAGCGCGCGCCCGGCTCGCCGGCCTGCTCGGGGACCTGCTGGCCGGCGAGGCCGACGAGGAGGGAGTGCCCGTCGCGGGCGGGAACCGCCCGGCCTCCGCCGACGTCCGACCGATAGCCACCCGCGGCCCTCCGCCGGCGACCGCCGCCCCCACCCCCGACTGAGACGCCGACCGGACCGCCCACCGGACCGCCGACTGGGCCGCCGACCGAGCCAGAGCACAGGACCCCGATGACCGAGACGCCCGAGCACGACGAGCCGCTGACCCCCCGCCAGGAGGCGGCGGTCCGCAGAGCGCTCGCCCAGGCCGGTGGCAGCGAGCCGATGCCGGAGGAGGTCGCCGACCGCCTCGACCGGGTGATCGCCGGGCTGGCGGCCGACCGCGGCACCGTCGTGGCGATGGACGCCGCGGCGATCCGGCGCCGCACCCGGGTGCGGTGGCTGCTCGGCGCGGCAGCCGCGGTCGTCGCGGTGGCCGTCGGCGTCGGCGTCGTCACCGACAACGGCTCGGGCGCGGACAGCATGGCCGCCTCCGAGCAGCTGGCCGAGGACGACCCATCCCGCAGCGGCACCAGCCAGGCGGAGCTGGCGGAGTCCGGCGAGCCGAGCGAGCTGGCCGGCGGCGGTGAGGCGATGGACGACGCTGCGGCGCCCGACAACGGCATGGTCGTCGGCAGCCGCCGGGTGGTGACCCGGAAGCCGCTGCGCGCCGTACGCCCCGACCGGCTCCGCGCCGACCTGGTCGCGGTGCAGCGGGCGAGCCTGCCGCGCTCGGTCGACTACGGCAGGTCGACGCTGACCGCGCCCAAGGGCTTCATGTGCGAGCAGGGTGCCTACGGCCGGGGCTACCTCGTCGGCGTGGAGTACGACGGCGGGCCGGCCCTCGTGGCGTTCCGGGAGCCGATGGGCTCCACCCAGGTCGCCGAGGTGCTCGCCTGCGGCACCGGCTACGTGCTGCACTCCACGACCCTCAACGTCGCCGACTGACCTGCGCCCGCGGCCGGCCCCTGACCGGCAGGTGACCGGCCCGTGTCCCGGCCGCTGACCGGCCGCGAGCCCACGCCGCCTGCGGCCGGGGAATCCGGCGGCCTACGATCGGGTTGCACCGAGCAAGCCGTGCCGCGCACGATCCACCAGCCTGGGAGACCCATGTCCGAGTCAGCTGCGACCACCGAGCCCCGCAACGTCATCGTCATCGGGTCCGGCCCCGCCGGGTACACCGCCGCGATCTACTCCGCGCGCGCCGCCCTGGAGCCGCTGGTCTTCGAGGGATCGGTGACGGCCGGCGGTGCGCTGATGACCACCACCGAGGTCGAGAACTTCCCCGGCTTCCGCAACGGCATCCAGGGACCCGACCTGATGGACGAGATGCGGGCCCAGGCCGAGCGGTTCGGCGCCGAGCTGGTCGCCGACGACGTGGTCGAAGTCGACCTCACCGGTCCGGTGAAGGTGGTCAAGACGGCCACCGACACCTACACCGCCCGCGCGGTGGTGCTCGCGACCGGATCGGGCTACCGCAAGCTGGGCCTGCCCGACGAGGAGCGGCTCTCCGGCCGTGGCGTCTCCTACTGCGCGACCTGCGACGGGTTCTTCTTCCGCGAGCAGCGGATCGCGGTCGTCGGCGGCGGTGACTCCGCCGTCGAGGAGGCCACCTTCCTCACCCGGTTCGGCTCGAAGGTCTCCCTGATCGTGCGCCGCGACGAGATGCGGGCCTCGAAGATCATGCAGGAGCGGGCCTTCGCCGACCCCAAGCTGGAGATCGTGTGGAACTCCGTGGTCGACTCGATCAACGGCGAGGAGTCCCTGGAGTCGCTGACCCTGCGCGACACCGTCACCGGAGAGAAGTCCGAGCTCCCCGCCACCGGCCTGTTCGTGGCGATCGGCCACGAGCCGCGCTCGGAGCTGCTCGCCGGCCAGGTGCACCTCGACGAGAACGGCTACGTCCTCGTCCAGCCCGGCTCCACCGCCACCAACCTGCCCGGCGTCTTCGCCAGCGGCGACCTCGTCGACCACCGCTACCGGCAGGCCATCACCGCGGCCGGCAGCGGCTGCGCGGCGGCTCTGGACGCCGAGCGCTACCTCGCCGAGCTCGACCACCTGGCCGCGACGGCCACGGTCGACGCCTGACCGCCCGACAGGCCGGGAACAACCCGGCCGCCGGCAGCGTTCACCCAGGACACCAGCCAGTCGCCGTACACCAGCGATCCACACGCACGAGGGGAAGATCCGTGGGCAACATCGAAGCCGTCACCGACGCCGAGTTCGAGGCGCAGGTCCTCAAGTCCGACAAGCCCGTCCTGGTCGACTTCTGGGCGGAGTGGTGCGGTCCCTGCCGCCAGGTCGCCCCGATCCTCGACGAGATCGCCACGCAGCACGGCGACAAGGTCACCTTCTACAAGATGAACGTCGACGAGAACCCGGTCACGCCGGCGTCCTACCGCGTCACGGGCATCCCGACGATCAACGTCTACCAGGGCGGCGAGGTCGTGAAGACGATCGTCGGCGCCCGCCCCAAGGCCGCGATCCTCAACGAGCTCGACCAGTTCATCAACGCCTGACCGCGCGAGCCGCTCGCGCAGCGGCCGCCGAGCCTCGCGACAGCCCCCAGCCTCACCGCTGGGGGCTGTCTGCTTCCCGGGGGACGGGTGTCGGCGCGTGCCGCGGGCGTCGTACGGCGCCGACGAGCCGCCCCCACACGGCCTCGACCTCGTCGCGCCAGCTGACCAGCGACCGCAGCTCCATCCGCATCCGGGGCGTGCTCGGGTGCGGGCGGTGGGTCTTGAACCCGACCCGGGCGAGGAACTCCGCGGGCACGACACAGCCGGCGGCGGGCGCGTGCAGCCTGGTGGCCAGGTCGGTGCGGGCGAAGGCCTCCACCGCGCGGATGCCGTCACGGCCGACCAGGTCGCGGGCCATGCCCTGGACCAGCAGCCGGCCGAGCCCGCCCCCCGCGTGCCGCGGCTCGACCCAGGCGGTGGTCAGGAGCACCGCGTCGGGAGAGACCGGTGCGGTGGGGAAGGCGGCGACGCCCGGCACGAACGCCGCCGGGGCGTAGACGAGGTAGCCGGCGGGCCGGCCGTCCACCAGCGCCACCCGCCCGCACGACCCCCACTCCCGGAGCACCTCCGAGACCCACGCCTCCTTCTCGCGGACCCGGTCCTCCGGCGCCAGCCGCTCCCGGTGCACCGGGTCGCGCTCCCAGAACAGGCAGGAGCGACACGGTGCGTCCAGCGCCTCGAGGTGATCGAGGGTGAGCGGCACGCTCGAACGGGCCATCAGCGCCTCCCGGGGTCCTCCGTCGATGGTAGGCCCGGAAACCGGCTGGCGGCAGCCTGCGAGAATGAGGCGGTGCGCAAGATCCGCCAGAGCCAGAAGCTCCGCAATGTCCGCTACGACGTGCGGGGTCCCATCCTCGTCGAGGCCCAGCGGCTGGAGGCCGAGGGACACCGGATCCTCAAGCTCAACATCGGCAACCCGGCACCCTTCGGCTTCGAGGCGCCGGAGGCGATCCTCGCCGACGTGATCCACCACCTCCCCGAGGCCCAGGGCTACAGCGACTCCCGGGGCATCTACTCCGCCCGCACCGCGGTCGCGCAGTACTACCAGTCCCGGGGCCTGCGCGAGGTCGAGGTCGAGGACGTCTTCATCGGCAACGGCGTCTCCGAGCTGATCTCGATGGTGCTGCAGGCCTTCGTCGACGACGGCAACGAGGTGCTGGTCCCCGCGCCCGACTACCCGCTGTGGACCGGCGCGGTGTCGCTCTCCGGCGGCACGCCCGTGCACTACCGGTGCGACGAGGAGAACGGCTGGATGCCGGACCTCGCCGACATCGAGTCGAAGATCACCGAGAACACCCACGCGCTGGTCATCATCAACCCCAACAACCCCACCGGCGCGGTCTACAGCAAGGAGATGGTGGAGCGCCTCGTCGACATCGCGCGCCGCCACCAGCTGGTCGTCTTCGCCGACGAGATCTACGAGAAGATCCTCTTCGACGACGCCGTCCACCACCACGCGGCCGCGGCGGCGGGCAACGACGTCCTCTGCCTGACCTTCAGCGGCCTGTCGAAGGCCTACCGGGTGTGCGGCTACCGCGCGGGCTGGGTGATGGTGTCGGGCCCGAAGGAGATCGCCGAGGAGTTCCTCGAGGGCCTCACCCTGATCGCCAACATGCGGATGTGCGCGAACGTGCCGGCGCAGCACGCCATCCAGACCGCGCTCGGCGGCTACCAGTCCATCAACGAGCTGATCGTGCCGGGCGGGCGGTTCTACGAGCAGGCGATGCTGGCCGACCGGCTGCTCAACGAGATCCCCGGGGTGTCCTCGGTGCGTCCGCGCGGGGCCCTCTACTGCTTCCCGCGCCTGGACCCGGAGGTCTACCCGATCGACGACGACGAGCAGTTCGTGATCGACCTGCTGCGGGCCAAGAAGATCCTGGTCACGCACGGCACCGGCTTCAACTGGTTCGAGCCCGACCACTTCCGGCTCGTCACCCTGCCCGACGTCGACGTGCTGGAGGACGCCATCGGGCGGATCGCGGACTTCCTCGCCACCCGGCGGTGAGCGTCCGCCGCTGGCGGGGCTGACAGACTGGGCGGAACGACCGACCCGAAAGGCACCGATGCTCGACATCACCTACCCGCCCGTCATCGTCACCGCCAAGGTGCTGTTCAAGGTGCTGGGGCAGAGGTTCCAGCTCTCGGGCACCGAGAACGTGCCGCGCAAGGGCGGTGCGCTGCTCGCCATCAACCACACCGGGTACGTCGACTTCATCTACGCCGGGCTGGGCGCGCACCCGTCCAAGCGCCTGGTCCGGTTCATGATCAAGCGCGAGATGATGGACAAGCCGGGCGTCGGCCACCTGCTGCGCTCGTTCCACCACATCCGCGTCGACCGGGCCTCCGGGGTGCAGTCGGCGAGGGAGGCGGTGGAGTACCTCCGGGCCGGCGAGGTCGTGGGCATCTACCCAGAGGCCACGATCTCCCGCTCGTTCGAGATCAAGGAGCTCAAAACCGGCGCGGTGCGGATCGCGGCCGAGGCCGGCGTACCGCTGATCCCGGTGATCGTGTGGGGCCCGCACCGGCTGATGACCAAGGACCACCCCCGCGACTTCTCCCGCTCCCGCAAGACCATCGCCGTCAAGGTCGGCGAGCCGCTGCACCCCACCGGCGCGGACCCGGTCGCCGAGACCGCCGAGCTCCGCGCCCGGATGGGCGCGATGCTCGACGAGGTGCTGGAGGCCTATCCAGCGGAGGAGAAGCCGCCGGGCGCCTGGTGGATGCCCGCCCGGCTCGGTGGCGGGGCACCCACGCCCGAGGAGGCCGCCCGGCTCGACGCGGAGGAGCAGCGCGAGCGGGCGGCGCGGCGCGCGGCCAAGCGGGCGGCAGAGCAGGCCGAGGGCGAGTAGCCAGGTCGACAGGACGACTTGTCACCTTGTCGACAGGTCGTTTTGTCGACAAAGCGATGCGGTCCGGCACGACCGGCTCGCGCGGCGTGCCGTCGTACCGCGCAGCGCCTGGTGCGTGTACGTGGTTGGTGTGGTCGGTGGGGCCGATGAGGTCGTGCCCGGAGGGTCCTGCGACTTCTGGGCCATTGCAATGGCCGCGAAGTGCCGGAATCACCGGTTGACCGGTGATTCCTGCGTACCCACCAACCGGCCCGCCACTACCGCGGCGCTCAGATCGGCCGGTCCGCCCGGTTCCGGGGGTCGATCAGGTCGACGATCCGCTGGAGGTCGCCGGTGTTGGCGAACTCGATGGTGATCCGGCCCTTGGCCTTGCCGAGGTCGACCTTGACCCTCGTCTCCAGCCGGTCGGCGAGCCGGTCGGAGATCTCGGCGAGGCCGGGCGCGCTGGGCTTCGCCCGCCGCTTGCGGGCCGGCTCGTCGCCGGTCTCGCCCACCGCCACGATCTCCTCGAGGGCGCGCACCGAGATGCCCTCGGCGACCACCCGCTGCGCCAGCCGGTCCTGCACGTCGGCGTCTGGGATGCCGAGGAGGGCGCGGGCGTGGCCGGCCGACAGCACGCCGGCCGCGACCCGGCGCTGGACGGCGGGGGAGAGGCGGAGCAGGCGCAGGGTGTTGCTGATCTGGGGCCGGGAGCGACCGATCCGCTGGGCGAGCTCGTCGTGGGTGCAGGCGAAGTCCTCGAGCAGCTGCTGGTAGGCGGCCGCCTCCTCGAGCGGGTTCAGGTTGCTGCGGTGGAGGTTCTCCAGCAGCGCGTCGCGCAGCATGTCGGTGTCGTCGGTCTCGCGGACGATCGCCGGGATGGTCTCCAGGCCGGCCTGCTGCGTCGCCCGCCACCGGCGCTCACCCATCACCAGCTCGTAGGCGTCCTCGCCCGTCCGACGCACCACCACCGGCTGCAGCAGCCCGATCTCGCGGATCGAGTGCACCAGCTCGGCCATCGCCTCCTCGTCGAAGACCTGGCGCGGGTTGACGGCGTTGGGGCGGATCTGCCCGACCGGGATCTCGGCGAAGAAGGCGCCGTCGACGGGCGCCAGACCCGGATCTTCGATCTGCGGGCCTGCCGCGGCGTCGACGGACCCTGGGTCCGGCGTGGCGCTGGGAGGCGCTCCAGCGGAAAGGTCCGGATCCCGGACCTCGGAGTTGACAGGAGCACCGGTCGGGATCAGCGATCCGAGGCCGCGACCGAGGCCACGGCGCGGGGCGTTGCCACTCATGCCAGGCTCCCTCGGGTGACGATCTCGCGCGCTGCTTCGAGGTAGCTGAGCGCCCCGGGCGACCCAGGGTCGTAGGTCATCACGGTCTGTCCGTACGACGGCGCCTCCGAGACGCGCACCGAGCGCGGGATCGCGGTGCGCAGCACCTGGTCGCCGAAGTGATCGCGCACCTCGTGGGCGACGCCGGCGGCCAGCCGGGTGCGGGCGTCGTACATGGTGAGCACGATGGTGGACACGGCGAGCTCCGGGTTGAGGTGCGCCCGCACCATGTCGACGGTCGAGAGCAGCTGCCCGAGTCCCTCGAGGGCGTAGTACTCCGCCTGGATCGGGATCAGCATCTCCGCGCCGGCGACCAGCGCGTTGAGGGTGAGCAGCCCCAGCGACGGCGGGCAGTCGATGAAGACGTAGTCGAACCGCTCCTCGCCCACCGCGGCGGCGGAGCCGATCCGCGGGTGCGCGTCGAGCGCCTTCTTCAGCCGCTGCTCCCGGGCGACGACGCTGACCAGCTCGATCTCGGCGCCGGCGAGGTCGATGGTGGCGGGCACGACCCAGAGTCCCGGGGCGTCCGGGCACGGCTGCACGATGTCGGTGATCGCGGCACCCTCGACGAGCAGCTCGTAGGTCGACGGCGTGCCCCGGTGGTGGTCGATGTTGAGGGCGGTGGACGCGTTCCCCTGCGGGTCCAGGTCGATGACCAGGACCCGCTGGCCCAACTGGGTGAGTGCCGCGGCGAGGTTCACCGTGGACGTCGTCTTGCCGACGCCGCCCTTTTGGTTGGCGACCACGAACACCCGCGTCTCGTCCGGCCGGGGCAGCTGCTCCTGGGGTACGCCGGCCCGGACGAGGACGGTCGCCTGCGCCGCCCGCGCCAGGGGAGTGAGGTCGTCGTCGAAGCTGGCCGCCCGCTCGGCGAGCTGAGCGGCGGTGAGCACCGCCGAGGTGCCTCCGGGCGCGGCGCCGAGCGTGGTTCCACGTGAAACCTCGACGTCGTCCGCCGGCCCGGTTTCACGTGAAACGGACTCCGGAACCGGCGTGGAACCGTCCTCGGGAAGGCCGCCGGTCGACCCCTGGGGAACGGCGCCGTCCTGTGGAGAAGTTCGGTCGTCCTGTGGAGAGACACGCTCAGCGGCGGCATCTGGACCGGTGGAAAACTCGGACTCCGAGCTCGACGTATCACTCACGTCTTCCTCCTCTTGTTCCGCGAAGCCCCGCGGCGGGCTGCTCGCGGAGCCGCCTTGCGGGTGCCGTGTGCAGCTGGGGTGCCGAGAGCCGGCCACGATACCCGCGCCGGATCGGCCCACGCGATCCGCACGACGCGAATCGGCTCGACGCCCAGCCCAGGGTCGACGTCCGCGCCGAGTACCTCCACCTCGGGCGACGCGCAGCCCAGGGCCCGGAGGTGGTCGCGTGCGGCGTCGATCTCGGCCTCCGCGCTCTCGCCCTTCATCGCCAGGAGCGCGCCCTCAGGGGCGACGAGCGGCATGCACCAGTCGGCCAGGCCGTCGAGCGGCGCCACCGCCCGCGCGGTGACCACGTCGAACCGCGCCTCGCCGTGGAGCGCGTCGGCACGCATCCGCCGGACGGTTACGTTGTCGAGGCCGAGGTCCGCGACGACCTCCTCGAGGAACGTGGTGCGGCGCAGCAGCGGCTCGATCAGGGTCAGCTCGACGTCGGGACGTGCCAGCGCAAGCACGATGCCCGGCAGTCCGGCGCCGGATCCGACGTCCGCGACCGAGCCGCCCGCAGGCAGCGCCGGCGCCAGCAGCGCACAGTTGACGATGTGGCGCTCCCAGAGCCGCGGTGCCTCTCGGGGGCCGATCAGCCCGCGGAGCACCCCGTCGGTGGCGAGCAGCTGCGCGTAGCGGACGACCAGGTCGACCCGCTCCCGCGGGAAGACGGCCCTCAGCGCCGGCGGCGGAGCAGGCGGCGCTCCCTGCGGCGCGGCATCGTCCTCCGCCTCCGCCGGCGTCGAGCGGTCCTCCGGTTTCACGTGAAACAGCGACCGAGCACGGCGGTCAGTCGTCAGCCGGCAGCACGACCACGTGACGGCGCGGCTCCACACCGGCCGACTCCGACCGAAGGCCGGCCTCGGCCACGGCGTCGTGCACGATCTTGCGCTCGAACGGGGACATCGGCTCTAGCGAGACCGGCTCGCCGGACTCCTTGACCTGCGCCGCCGTCTCGGCACCCAGCTTCGTCAGCCGGGACCGCTTGTCGGCGCGGAAGCCGGAGATGTCGAGCATCAGCCGGGACCGCTCGCCGGTCTCCCGGTAGACCGCGAGCCGGGTCAGCTCCTGGAGCGCCTCCAGCACCTTGCCGTCGGGGCCGACGAGCTCGGAGAGGTCTGCGCCGACGATGGACACGGCCGCGCGGTCGGCCTCCACGTCGATGTCGAGGTCGCCGTCGAGGTCGGCGATGTCGAGGAGTTCCTCGAGGTAGTCCGCGGCGATGTCGCCCTCCTGCTCCAGGCGGGCCACCCGCTCCTCGTCCGACTCGATGCGGGCGTCGTCGACGACCTCGTCGGTCTCCGGCGCGGACGTCATGGCCTCGGTCTCGGAACTCACTTCTGGTCTCCCTGGGTCGTGGGCTTCGGGGTGGACGGGCGACTGCCGCCACCGCCGGTGGTCTTCTTGCGCTGCGAGCGGGTCTGCCGCTTCGGCTGCTGCCGGGTCGAGGGCCGGGCCTGGCTGCCGTTCTCCGGCGTGGGGGAGTCCGGCGCCTCGTACGCCTCGATCGGCGTGCCGTGCTTGGCCGCCTTCGCCTTGTCGCGCTCCTGCTTCGCCTTGAACGCGGGCGTCCCCGGCGCGGGGTTGTTGCGGATCACGTAGAACTGCTGACCCATGGTCCACAGGTTCGAGGTGGTCCAGTAGAGGAGCACACCGATCGGGAACGCGACGCCGCCGAGACCGAACGCCACCGGCAGGATGTACAGCAGCATCTTCTGCTGCTGCGCGTAAGGACCGGTCATCGCGTCGGCCGGCATGTTCTTCGCCATCAGCTGGCGCTGGGTGAAGAAGGTGGTCGCCGTCATCGCCAGCACGAGGCACAGCGCCACGACCATCACCAGGCCGTTCGGGTCGTCACCCCAGGTGCGGGCTCCCCAGAAGGAGTCCGCGAGCGGGATCTGCCCGAACACGTCGGACTGGCCGAACTGCCGGGCGCGCTCCTCGTCGAGGAAGCCGTGCGCCTTGTTGTGCTTGGCCGCCTGATCGAGCAGCCGGAACAGCGCGAAGAAGATCGGCATCTGCAGCAGGATCGGCAGGCAGGACGCGAACGGGTTCGTCCCGGCGTCCTTGTACAGCTTCATCGTCTCCTCGGCGAGACGCTGCCTGTCGTGCCCGTACTTCTTCTGCAGCTCGCGCACCTTGGGCTGCAGCAGCTGCATGTTGCGGCTGGACTTGATCTGCTTGACGAAGAGCGGGATGAGCGCCGCCCGGATCACCAGGGTCAGGCCGATGATCGACAGGGCCCAGGACAGGCCGCCGTCCGGGTCGAGGCCCAGCAGGGTGAGAAGCTCGTGCCACCCGATGAGCACTGCGGAGATGATGTAGTACAGCGGCACCATGATGAAGTGGCCGATGTCGCCGATGATGCCCACGGATCAGGCTCCTTGCTCGGGTCGGGTTCCGGCGGCCGAGGCCGCCCGGATCGGGGGAACAGTCGGGGATACACGCATGGCGGCCGGGTCCTTCGCGGACCGGGTCCGCCGACGCCGGGGCGGCACGTGGTCGACGCCGCCGGGCGACCAGGGGTGGCAGCGCAGCAGCCGTCGTACGGCGAGCCAGCTGCCCCGCACGGCACCGTGCACCCGCAGCGCCTCGACGGCGTAGGCCGAGCACGAGGGGTAGTAGCGGCAGGTCGGCCCGAGCAACGGGCTCACCAGCAGCTGGTAGAGGCGGACCAGGGCGATCAGCGGCCACTTCATGAGGCGTCCTGCCGCGCCACCCTCGCGAGGCAGCGGTCCAGGTCGGCCACCAGCTCGCCGTACGTCGCCTCCGCGGCCGCCGGCTGCGCGCGGACCACCAGCACCGAACCGCCCGGCAGCTCGTCGAGGCGTGCCTGCACGGCGTGCCGCAGCCGACGCTTGACCCGGTTGCGGGTGACGGCGCTCCCGACCGCCTTGCTCACCACGAAGCCGGCCCGGGCCGGGGCGGCCGAGGGCGCGGAGGGCGATCCGATCGCGGGCATGCCGGACGCCTGCTGCCCGTCGGGGAGCAGCAGGTGGGTCACGACCGCGCGGGTGCCGGCCCGGCGCCCCTGGCGACTCGCCGCCCTGAATCCCTCAGGGTCGGTCAGCCGGTGGGCGGCGGCGAGCACGGTCAGCGCTCCAGGCCGGCGGCCCGGAAGCAGGCGCGGTCGGCGAGCAGGCTCGCCCTCATCTGCGCCGACGACACGCTCGGCTCAGACGCTCAGGCTCTTGCGGCCCTTCGAGCGACGGTTGGCCAGGATGGCCCGACCGGCGCGGGTGCGCATCCGCAGACGGAAGCCGTGCACCTTGTGGCGACGACGGTTGTTCGGCTGGTACGTGCGCTTGCTCACGATCGACCTCTCAGGTGCAATGTCGGGAAGGGCCCTCCGGCACCCCGAGGCCCGCGCCTGATCGAGCGGCAGCGGACGCACGCGGTCCGTCGGCCGGCACCGCGCAGCCACGAAGGACCGCTCCCCGAGGAGCTCGTCGTGGACATGCGGCACCGGTCGACGCCGGATGACCCACAAACGGTACGCGCAGCCGTGATCGGGGGTCAAACCGACGAGGCCCCGGCGAGGGACGTGGCGGGGCCTCCACCAGTATCCCCAAAACCTGTGGAGAACAGGTTGATCCGTGGCAGGCTCGCGGTTAGGTTCGACCAGTCCGGGATTCCCCGCCGGCTCTGGAGCACCCCTCGACCACCCGGCCGCCGGTCGGTCGCCACGACCTACGATGGCGTCTCTGACCTGCGGCGATGCGCGATCGGGGCTTGTTCGGAGCGGCCCTGGTCCCCCCGCAACCGCAGGGTGGTGCAATTGTTCACATCCTGTGGACAAAGTTGTGGACCCCCACGAGTGACCAGCGAGAGGTGTGGCGTGACCGGCATCCCGGACCAGCCCGAAAGCGACCCCCAGGCGACGCTCGAGCGGGAGTGGTCGGCGGTGGTCGGCGAGCTCCAGGCCCACCAGCGCGCCTGGCTCCAGGCGAGCAAGCCGGTCACCCTGCACGGCACGACCGCGATCGTCGCGGTCCCCGACGACTTCACCCGCAAGCGCCTCGAGGGCCGGCTCCGCGGCCAGCTCGAGGACGCGCTCACCGAGCGGTTCGGACACGAGGTCCAGCTCGCCGTCACCGTCGACAGCTCGCTGAGCCACGACGCGGCGCCGGACCCCGTCGCGACGTACGACGACGACCCGGCGTACGACGCGACGTTCGAGCGTCCTGGCGACATGTCGACAAAGCCACAAGGCGATTCATCGACCCGCCACTCCGGCGCCGGGCGGGACGTCGACACCGACCCGGGCTTCGACGCCCCGGTCCAGGGCGGGTTCGACGGCGGGTTCGACGGTGGTTTCGAGGGCGCCGACCTGGCCGCGGCCCACGCCGCCGGACCCTCCGCCACCGGGGCGGGGGAGAGCCGGCTCAACCCGAAGTACACGTTCGAGACGTTCGTCATCGGCTCCTCCAACCGCTTCCCGCACGCCGCCGCCGTGGCGGTGAGCGAGGCGCCGGGCAAGAGCTACAACCCGCTGCTGGTCTACGGCGAGTCCGGCCTCGGCAAGACGCACCTGCTGCACGCCATCGGCCACTACGTCCGCACCATCTACTCCGGCTCGAAGGTCCGCTACGTCTCGAGCGAGGAGTTCACCAACGAGTTCATCAACTCCATCCGCGACGACCGCGCCGACCGCTTCAAGCGCAAGTACCGCGACGTCGACGTGCTGCTCATCGACGACATCCAGTTCCTGGAGGGCAAGGAGCAGACGCAGGAGGAGTTCTTCCACACCTTCAACACCCTCCACAACGCCAGCAAGCAGATCGTGCTGACCTCCGACCGCCCGCCGAAGCGGCTGGAGGCCCTGGAGGACCGGCTGCGCAACCGGTTCGAGTGGGGGCTGATCACCGACGTGCAGCCGCCCGACCTGGAGACCCGGATCGCGATCCTGCGCAAGAAGGCCGCCATGGACCGGCTCACGGCGCCCTCGGACGTGCTGGAGTTCATCGCCAGCAAGATCCAGACCAACATCCGCGAGCTCGAGGGTGCCCTGATCCGGGTCACCGCCTTCGCGAACCTCAACCGCCAGGACGTCGACATGACCCTGGCCGAGATCGTGCTCAAGGACCTGATCCCCGAGGGCGGCGAGCCGGAGATCACCGCCTCGCTGATCATCGCCCAGACCGCCGCCTACTTCGGGCTCTCCATCGAGGAGCTGACCGGCCCCAGCCGCGGGCGTCACCTCGTGATGGCCCGGCAGATCGCGATGTACCTGTGCCGCGAGCTCACCGGCCTCTCCCTGCCCAAGATCGGGGCCCAGTTCGGCAACCGCGACCACACGACGGTGATGTACGCCGAGCGGAAGATCAACCAGCTGCTCGGCGAGCGGCGGGCGGTGTTCAACCAGGTCTCCGAGCTCACCAACCGGGTGAAGATGCAGGCGCGTCAGGGCTGAGACCCTGTGGAGGAGCGGCCCGGAATTGTGCGAACTACACGGGGAGGATTCCGTGGAGGCACCGGGCGGGTCCTCGACAGGCCGACCCGAGTGCACACCCGCCGCCGCTTCGTCCCGGATCCGTCCACAGGACCGGACCACAGGCCCCGAGCCGCCCCACCTGCGGAAACGGTGGTTCTCCACAGTTTCCACCCCTCCTATGACCACTCCCTGTCTACCTACGACGCCTCGAACCGCGGAACTCCTCCGCGCCGTCCACCTGTGGACGGACTCCGGCCCCGGCACCACCCGGCCGGACCAACGCGGATCCCGCTCGCAGCACGAGCTCACCCGTGCCGGTCCCGCGGCCGCAGCGGACGTGGCAGGATGCAACCCCACACGGGCGCGACTTGCAGATCTGTAGTTCCCCGCCGCCCGCCGCCATCGAACTCGTGAGAGGTACGCCGACGTGAAGTTCAGAGTCGACCGCGACGTCCTCGCGGACGCCGTCGCCTGGGCCGCCCGCAGCCTCCCCGTCCGGCCCAGCGCACCGGTGCTCGCCGGGCTGCTGATCGAGGCCGGCGGCAGCGCAGGCGAGGGTCTGGTGCTCTCCACGTTCGACTACGAGACCTCGGCCCGCGCCACGCTCACCGCCGAGGTCAGCGACGAGGGCAAGGCGCTGGTCAGCGGCCGGCTCCTGGCCGACATCTGCCGCAGCCTGCCCGACAAGCCGGTCGACCTGACCCTCGACGGCGCCCGCGTCTCCCTGACCTGCGGCTCGTCCCGGTTCTCGCTGCAGACCATGCCGGTCGAGGACTACCCCTCCATCCCCGAGATGCCCGCCGCTACCGGCACCGTGCCCAGCGAGGTCTTCGCCCACGCCGTCGCCCAGGCGGTCACCGCCGCGGGCCGCGACGACATGCTGCCGGTCCTCACCGGCGTCCGCCTCGAGATCGAGGGCGACACCATCGCGCTGCTCGCCACCGACCGGTTCCGGCTCTCCCAGCGCGAGCTCGCCTGGAACCCCGGCACCCCCGACGCGTCGCTGGCCGCCCTGGTGCCGGCCAAGGTCCTCGGCGACACAGCCAAGTCCCTGACCGCAGGCCCCGAGGTCACCATCGCCCTGTCCGCGTCGGGCTCCGGCGACGGGATCATCGGCTTCGAGGGCACCGGCCCCGGTGGTGTGCGGCGTACGACGACGCGGCTCCTCGACGGCGAGTTCCCGAAGGTGCGCAGCCTGTTCCCGACCGAGCGGCTGACGGTGGCGAAGATCGACCGGCTCAAGCTCATCGAGTCGGTCAAGCGGGTCTCGCTGGTCGCCGACCGCAACACCGCGGTGCAGCTGACCTTCCGCGACGGCACGCTGACCCTCGACGCCGGGTCCGGCGACGACGCCCAGGCCTCGGAGTCGGTCGCCGCCGACACCACGGGCGAGGACCTGGTCACCGGCTTCAACCCGCAGTTCCTCCTCGACGGCCTGACCGCCATCGACGAGCCGGTGGTGGAGCTGGCCTTCACCCAGGCGTCGAAGCCGGTGGTGATCAGCGGCACGGCCGAGGAGTCCGACGCCGAGGGTGGGGGCTCCTTCCGCTACCTGCTGATGCCGCGCCGCCTGCTCAGCTGACTGTGAGGATTCCCTTCGCAGCCTGATGGTGCTGGGCTGTGGGCAGGCAACTGCGAGCGTGACCCTTCGGCTGACTGGCTCAGTGCCTTTGACGGGACTTGTCCGCTCGTGGTTACCGGCCC
>NZ_JBNBPO030000042.1:0-22785 GCF_051280635.3 Nocardioides proteolyticus
CACATCAGCTCGCCCAGCTCGAGGAAGTCGGCCACGCGGCCGGCCTTCTCGAGGCTCTGGTTCATGGTGTCGGCGCTGCCCAGCACCTTGAGGTTGGTCCAGAAGTCGGCACGGAGCTCGCGGATCATGTCGATCGCCTTGCGCAGGCCCTCGGCCGTGCGCTCCATGCCGCAGTACTCCCACATGATGTTGCCGAGCTCGCGGTGGTAGCTGTCGACCGACCGGGTGCCGTTGATGGAGAGGAACCGGTCGACCCGCTCCTGCACCGACCGCTTGGCCTCGACCACCTCGGGGTGGGTGTCGACGATCTTCTCGAACGGCCCGTCCGCGAGATAGTCGCGGATGGTGTGCGGCAGCACGAAGTAGCCGTCGGCGAGGCCCTGCATCAGGGCCGAGGCACCGAGCCGGTTGGCGCCGTGGTCGGAGAAGTTGGCCTCACCGGTCACGAACAGCCCGGGGATCGTCGACTGGAGGTCGTAGTCGACCCACAGGCCGCCCATCACGTAGTGCACGGCGGGATAGATCCGCATCGGGACCTCGTAGGGGTTCTCGCCCGTGATCCGCTCGTACATGTCGAAGAGGTTGTCGTACTTCTCGCGGATCGCGTCCTCGCCGAGGCGCTTGATCGCGTCGGAGAAGTCGAGGTAGACGCCCCGGCGGAAGTCGCCGACCATCGGCCCGACGCCGCGGCCCTCGTCGCAGACGTACTTCGCCGCGCGGGACGCGATGTCGCGGGGGACCAGGTTGCCGAAGGACGGGTAGATCCGCTCCAGGTAGTAGTCGCGGTCCTCCTCGGGGATGTCCCGCGGGTCCTTCGTGCAGTCCTCCTTGTTCTTCGGCACCCAGATCCGGCCGTCGTTGCGGAGCGACTCGCTCATCAGCGTCAGCTTCGACTGGTGCTCACCGGAGACGGGGATGCAGGTCGGGTGGATCTGCGTGTAGCAGGGGTTCGCCATGTAGGCGCCCTTGCGGTGCGCCCGCCACGCCGCGGTGACGTTGGAGCCCATCGCGTTGGTGGAGAGGTAGAAGACGTTGCCGTAGCCGCCGGAGGCCAGGACCACGGCGTCGGCCACGTGGGTCTCGATCTCGCCGGTCACCATGTCGCGCGCGATGATCCCGCGCGCGCGGCCGTCGACGACGATCAGCTCGAGCATCTCGTGCCGGGTGTACTCCTTGACCGTGCCGGCCTTCACCTGGCGCTCCATCGCCTGGTAGGCGCCGATCAGCAGCTGCTGGCCCGTCTGGCCGCGGGCGTAGAACGTGCGGGACACCTGCACGCCGCCGAAGGAGCGGTTGTCGAGCAGGCCGCCGTACTCGCGGGCGAACGGGACGCCCTGGGCGACGCACTGGTCGATGATGTTGGTGCTGACCTCGGCCAGCCGGTAGACGTTCGACTCCCGCGAGCGGTAGTCGCCGCCCTTGACGGTGTCGTAGAAGAGCCGGTGGACGGAGTCGCCGTCCTCCTTGTAGTTCTTCGCCGCGTTGATGCCGCCCTGCGCCGCGATCGAGTGCGCCCGGCGCGGGGAGTCCTGGTAGCAGAAGGACTTCACGTTGTAGCCGGCCTCGCCGAGCGTGGCCGCGGCGGCGCCACCGGCGAGACCGGTGCCGACGATGATGATCTCGAGCTTGCGGCGGTTGGCCGGGTTGACCAGCCGCGCCTCGAACTTCCGGGTCTGCCAGCGGTCGGCGATCGGTCCCTCGGGAGCCTTGGTGTCGGCGAGCGGCTCGCCCGGCGTGTAGTACCCCGCGGCGTCGTCGTACTCGCCGGGGCTGGGCTCGTTGTGGGAGCGGTCGGACGTGAGCGTGGTGTCCGGCATGTCGGTCATGTGGGGATCCCTCTGGTTGGGCCGGTCAGTCGATGACGCCGACGAGGACGCCGATCGGGACGAGCGAGAAGCCGCCGGCGACGATGATCGCCAGCGCGAGCGCGAACGACTTCGCACGGGCGCGGGCCTGGGCCGTGCTGGTCCAGCCCAGCGTCTGCAGCGCGCTCCAGGTGCCGTGGTGGAGGTGCGCGCCGAGGAACGCCATCGAGACGAGGTAGATCAGCGTCATCCACCACAGGTCGAAGGACTCCACCATCAGGCGGTAGGGGTTGTCGCTGCCGGTCTCGCCGTTGCTCGGGTTGACCTTGACGATGGTGAAGTTGAGCAGGTGCCAGATCAGGAAGCCGAGGATCCACACGCCGGCGAACCGGGTGATCCGCGCCGCCGGGATCGCGCCGGTGTGCTTCTTGACGACGTACTTCACCGGCCGCGCGTTGCTCGCCCGCCGCCAGAGGGCGACCCCCGTCCAGACGTGGACGACCAGCGCCACGATCAGCCCCGCCCGCATCAGCCAGAGGAAGCCCTCGTGCGGAAGGATCGGCTCGCCGAACTCGCGCAGGTGGTGCGCGTAGTCGTTGAACGACGCCTCGCCGGAGAACGCCTTCAGGTTGCCGTACATGTGCCCGAGGACGAAGCCGACGAAGACCAGGCCGCTGATGGCCATGAGGAGCTTCAGGGCGACCGTCGTGCGGGAGGCGCGGGCGTTCGCGACGAGTGCGGGACGCTGCTGGAGAGGTGAGGCCACGGCTGGTGAGGCTACTCCTCGAAACGGCGATCCAGGGCCGAGGGGGGTGTGACATATGTCCGTAAGGCGACCCTTACCCGGCCCCGCCCGACCTCGGGGTGAACGGGTTTGGTGTGGTCTCTTTCACATTCGGCCCGGAGTCGGCAGACTCGTGCCCGCTCGCCACCGAGGAGAACCCGAGGACATGCGATGGCCACAGGCACCCCGACCGGCATCCACGACCCGAGCAGGGCGCGGATCGAGGAGAACCACCTCCGCACCGACCGCTGGTGGCTCTCGCCGCTCGCCACGTTCGTGGTGTTCGCCGCGTTCGTCGTCTACGCCACCGTCCGCGCGTTCATGGGCAGCGACTACTACGCCTCGCCGTACCTCTCGCCGTTCTACTCGCCGTGCCTGGGCGACTGCGTGGAGGGAGCCTCGGACTTCGGCCAGCCGTTCCAGTGGTGGCCGCTGTCGGCGGCGCTGATCATCCTGATCTTCCCGCTCGGCTTCCGGATGACCTGCTACTACTACCGCAAGGCCTACTACCGCGCGTTCTGGCTCAGCCCGCCCGCGTGCGCCGTGGCGGAGCCGCACGCGGCGTACTCCGGCGAGACCCGGCTGCCGCTGATCCTCCAGAACGCCCACCGCTACTTCTGGTACGCCGCGGTCGTGGTGGCGCTGATCCTCACCTGGGACGTCGTGCTGGCGTTCCGCAACGAGGACCACGAGTGGGGCCACATGGGGCTCGGCACCGTGCTGATGGCGGTCAACGTGGTGCTGATCTGGCTCTACACGCTGTCGTGCCACTCGTGCCGGCACATCGTGGGCGGCCGGTTGCGCCACTTCTCCAAGCACCCGGTCCGCTACCGGCTGTGGACGTGGGTCTCCAAGCTCAACCACAAGCACCCCCGCTACGCCTGGTACTCGCTGTTCTCGGTGGCGCTGGTCGACCTCTACGTCTACCTGCTCGCCACCGACGTGATCGAGGACGTGAGGTTCTTCTGAACCGCCCCACGAAGCTCTCAGCTCCCCCGCTTCGCTCCTCCGCCGAGACCTCCGCGGGGACCCCGGAAGGAACCACGTATGACTGAGCCGCAGACCAGGCACCCGATGACCGGCAACGAGATGTCCCCGGACGCCGAGGGCGGACTCGAGCGCCACCGCTACGACGTGGTCGTGATCGGGGCCGGCGGCTCGGGCCTGCGCGCGGCGATCGCGGCGCACGAGGCCGGCGCCCGCGTGGCCGTGGTGTGCAAGTCGCTGCTCGGCAAGGCGCACACCGTGATGGCCGAGGGCGGCTGCGCGGCGGCGATGGGGAACCTCTATCCCGACGACAACTGGCGGGTGCACTTCCGCGACACCATGCGCGGCGGCAAGATGCTGAACAACTGGCGGATGGCGCAGATCCACGCCCAGGAGGCGCCCGAGCGGGTGATGGAGCTGGAGGACTGGGGTGCCCTGTTCGACCGCACCGCCGACGGCCTGATCAGCCAGCGCGACTTCGGCGGCCACCGCTACGCCCGGCTCGCCCACATCGGCGACCGCACCGGCCTGGAGATGATCCGCACCCTCCAGCAGCGCCTGGTCGCGCTGGGGGTCGACGTCTTCATGGAGTGCACCGTCACCGAGCTGCTCAAGGACGGCGACCGGATCTCCGGCGCGTTCGGCTACTGGCGGGAGACCGGCAGGTTCGTCACCTTCGAGACGCCGGCCGTCGTGCTGGCCACCGGCGGCTTCGGCAAGGCCTACAAGGTCACGTCGAACTCGTGGGAGTACACCGGCGACGGGCATGCGCTGGCCCTGCGGGCGGGCGCCACGCTGATCAACATGGAGTGCGTGCAGTTCCATCCGACCGGCATGGTGTGGCCGCCGTCGGTGAAGGGACTGCTGGTCACCGAGTCGGTGCGCGGCGACGGCGGGGTCCTGAAGAACTCCGAGGGCCGGCGGTTCATGTTCGACCACATCCCGGAGTACTTCAAGGCCGAGACGGCCGACACCGAGGAGGAGGCCGACCGGTGGTACGACGACAAGAAGAACAACCGCCGGCCGCCCGAGCTGCTGCCCCGGGACGAGGTGGCGCGCGCCATCAACGCCGAGGTGAAGGCCGGTCGCGGCACGCCGCACGGCGGCGTCTACCTCGACATCGCGTCGCGTCGTACGCCTGAGTTCATCAAGAAGCGGCTCCCCTCGATGTACCACCAGTTCAAGGAGCTGGCCGACGTCGACATCACCCGGGAGCCGATGGAGATCGGGCCCACCTGCCACTACGCGATGGGCGGCGTCGAGGTGGACCCCGACACCGAGGTCTCCGTGGTGCCCGGTCTCTACGCGGTCGGCGAGTGCTCCGGAGGCATGCACGGGTCCAACCGCCTGGGCGGCAACTCGCTCAGCGACCTCATCGTGTTCGGCAAGCGGGCCGGCGACGCGGCGGCGGCGTACGCGGCGTCCCTGGACACCCGCCCGGCCGTCGCCGAGGACGCGCTGCGGTCCGCCCAGGCCGCGGCGCTGGCTCCCTTCGAGGTGGACGGCGGCGAGAACCCCTACGCCATCCAGCAGGACCTCCAGCAGACGATGCACGACCTCGTCGGCATCATCCGGGAGGCCCACGAGCTGGAGCTGGCGGTCGAGCGGATCGAGGAGCTCAAGGGGCGGGTCGACCGGATGGCCGTCGAGGGGCACCGGCAGTACAACCCCGGCTGGCACCTCGCCCTCGACCTGCGCAACATGCTGCTCGTGAGCGAGTGCGTGGCCAAGGCCGCGCTCGCCCGCAAGGAGTCCCGCGGCGGCCACACCCGCAACGACTTCCCCGGGCCCGATCCCGAGTGGGGGAGCAAGATCCTCGTCGTCCGGCTCGACGCCGACGGCACGGGGGTGGAGGTGCGCGAGCAGCCACTGCCCGAGATGCCCGACGACCTTCGAGTCGTCTTCGATCCGGCCTTCTTCGAGGGGAGCTGACCATGGGTTACCAGCTGAGGATGCGGGTGTGGCGCGGCGACCGGTCCGGCGGCGAGCTCGGCGACTACAGCGTGGAGGTGTCCGAGGGCGAGGTCGTGCTCGACGCCATCCACCGGCTCCAGGCGACGCAGGCCGGCGACCTCGCCGTGCGTTGGAACTGCAAGGCCGGCAAGTGCGGCTCCTGCAGCGCGGAGATCAACGGGCGGCCGCGGCTGATGTGCATGACCCGGCTCTCCGACTACGAGCCGGGAGAGACCATCACGGTGACCCCGATGCGGACCTTCCCGGTGATCCGCGACCTGGTCACCGACGTCTCGTTCAACTACGAGAAGGCCAAGCAGGTCCCGTCGTTCGCGCCGCCGCCGCGCGACCCCGACGGCAAGCGCCGGATGGCGCAGGTCGACGTGGAGCGCGGGCAGGAGTTCCGCAAGTGCATCGAGTGCTTCCTGTGCCAGAACACCTGCCACGTGGTGCGCGACCACGAGGAGAACAAGCCGGCTTTCGCCGGGCCGCGGTTCTTCCTGCGCTACGCCGAGCTCGACATGCATCCCCTCGACACCCACGACCGTCGCGAGCTCGCACAGGAGGCCGCGGGTCTGGGGCTGTGCAACATCACCAAGTGCTGCACCGAGGTGTGTCCCGAGGGCATCCGGATCACCGACAACGCGATCATCCCGATGAAGGAGCGGGTGGTGGACAGGAAGTACGACCCGCTGGTGTGGCTGGGCAACAAGATCGGCATCCGCAACCGCGACGACGACGGCCGCTCCTAGCCCTCCGCCGGAGGATTCTCGGATGACGGACCGGCGCACTGCTGGGAGGATCGGCGGATGGACCTGATCGCGCTGCTGCCGGCGTTCGTGGTCGCCGTGCTGCTCATCTCGGCGTCGCCAGGCCCCGCGATGGCGCTCATCCTCCAGCGTGCCGCCGTCGGCGGCTGGCGAGCAGCGGTGCCCACCGTGCTGGGGCTCGAGCTCGGCCTCTACCTGTGGGCGCTCGCGGCGGCGGCCGGCTTCGCCGCCCTCGTCGCCGTCTCCGAGACCGCCTTCGTGGCGCTGAAGGTGGTCGGCGCGGCCGTGCTCCTCTACCTCGGCATCCGCGCGTGGCGCTCGGCCTGGCGTGGGGGGGCGGCGCACGACGTCGATCCGCCGGAGCAGCGTGGCTGGTGGGCCCGCCTCGCCGAGGGGACGCTGGTGCAGCTCGCCAATCCGAAGGCCGCGATGTTCATGGTCGCCTTCTACCCGCAGTTCGTGCCGGCCGGGCGTCCGCTGTTCGCCACCACCGCCGGCCTCGCGCTGCTCCAGGTGCTCATCGAGACGGTCTTCTACCTGGGCCTCGCCTACGGCGTGGGGCGGGCCGGCGCCTTCTTCCGCCGGTCGCAGGTACGACGCCGGCTCGACGCCGTCGCCGGGACGGTGCTCGTCGCGCTCGGCGTCCGGGTGGCGCTGAGCCAGCGCTAGGCTAGCGGGCGACCCGCGCGACGACGGCCGGGTAGTGCCGCGCGACCAGCTCGTCGACCGCGTCGAATCCAGCTCCGGCGCAGGGCCCGCTCCCGCCCTGCCGCGCCCAGGAGGCTGCGGTGCGGATCGGCGGCGACGGAGCCGACGGCCCGCGCGAGGTCGCGCGGGTCGGCGGGGTCGTAGAGCAGGCCGGTCTCCAGGTGGGCGACCACGTCGGGCGCACCGCCGGCCCGCGGGGCGACGACCGGCACCCCGGCGGCCGCTGCCTCGCGCAGCGCGTGGCAGTCGGTCTCGTGCTCGCCCGGGTGCACCAGCAGGTCGAGGGTCGGCAGCGCCACCGTCAGGTCGCTGATGCCGAGCGGGCCGGTGAACCGCGCCGCGGGGAGCCGGCGTGCGAGCCAGTCCCGCTCCGGGCCGGCGCCGATCACGACCGGCCGGATCCCCCGCAGCGAAGCCAGGCCCGCCAGGCGTCGTACGCCGGCGGGCTTGTGCAGGCCGCCGACGTAGCCGACCACGACCAGGGGTGCGGCCCCCGCCTTCGCGCGCGACCACGACCGGTGCAGCCACTGGTCGCGGAGCGCCGGAGTGAACGCGGCGGCGTCGACGCCGGGCTCCCACAGGTCGGCCCGCACCCCCAGGTCCGCGGCACGCTCGACCATCCACCGCGACGTGACGACCAGGCGGTCGGCCCGGTCGGCGACCTTCGCGCGCCAGTAGTCGGCGGCGAGGTCGAGCACCGGCGACTGCTCGATCGCGAGCGTGGCGACGCCGGCACGGGCGGCGTGCTTGAGCGCCTTGCGGCCGACCGCCCGCGGCGAGTGGGCCTGCACCAGACCCGGACCGAAGGACTCGATCGCCTCGCGCACCTGCGTCCCGGTCGGCTCCAGCGGCCGGACGCGCACCACGTCGCAGCCACGGTAGCTCCCCAGCCCGGGCCCCGGCGCGATGATCCGCACCTGGTGGCCGCGGTCGACGAGCCGGTCCGCGGTGTGCTTCAACGTCGTCGTCGTGCTGTCGACGGCGGGGTAGAAGGACTCGGTCACCAGGACGATCCTCATGCGGCCACCGTGCGCCGACCGGGTGGCGAGTCGCTGAGGCCCACGGAAGTGGCGGGTGTACGCCGGGTGAACGGCCGGGTCAGGTCACGGGGGGTCCCGGCCGCCCGCCCGCGTGACGGATGCCACGCCGGGGGCATCGCCGCCGGCCTCTACGATCAGCACCTATGACCGCTGGCACTCCCTCCACCGGCCGCTCCGCCGGCACCTCGACCGGAGCGGGGCCCGCGCTGGCCCTCGCGACCGAGCAGGACCGGCACACGCAGGCCGAGTGGGAGGCGGCCACGGCCGCCGTACTGCGCAAGACGCGGAAGCTGGCCGAGGACGACCCGGACGACCTGGTCTGGGAGCGGCTGACCCGGACGACGCTCGACGGCATCCCGATCACGCCGCTCGGCACGCCGCAGCAGCTCGCCGAGCTGCGGACCGCTGGACGCCCCACCCGGGCGGGCGCTTGGGACATCCGCGCGCGGCTGGCGGGTGCCGACGCCCGCCAGCTCAACGAGCACGCGCTCACCGACCTCGAGGGCGGGGTGACCTCGCTCTGGGTGCGCGCCGACGCCGACACGGACTTCGGCACACTGCTCGACAAGGTGCTGGTCGACCTCGCGCCGGTGGTGCTGGAGCCGGTCGGCGACCCGGTCGCGGTCGCGAAGGCGCTGCTCGCCGTCGTCGAGGGCGGGAGCTACGCGAACCTGCACCGGGCGACCAACCTGGGCGCCGACGCGGGCTCGACCGACCCGGCGGCGCTCGTCGAGGTCGCCAGGCTCGCGCGCGACCGCGGCGTCCTCGCGGTCGTCGCCGACGGCACCGCGGTCCACGACCAGGGCGCCTCCGACGTGCAGGAGCTCGCCCACTCGATGCAGGTCGCCGTGCGGGCGCTGCGCGCGCTGACCGACGCCGGTCTCAGCGTCGCGGACGCCGCCGGCCTGATCGAGTTCCGCTACGCCGCCACCGACGAGCAGTTCCCGACCATCGCCAAGCTGCGCGCCGCGCGGCGGCTGTGGGCGCGCGTGCTCGAGCTGTCCGGGGTCGAGGCGGGTGCCGACGGCTCCTCGGTGGCGCAGCGGCAGCACGCGGTGACCAGCCGGCCGATGATGAGCAAGTACGACCCCTACGTGAACATGCTGCGCACCACCGTGGCGGCCTTCGCCGCCGGCGTGGGCGGCGCCGACGCGGTCACCGTGCTGCCGTTCGACACGCCCCTGGGCCAGCCGGACGCGTTCGGCCGGCGGATCGCGCGCAACGTCTCCCACCTGCTGATCGACGAGTCGCACGTGCACGAGGTGGCGGACCCGGCGGGTGGCTCGTACGCCGTGGAGAAGCTGACCGACGACCTGGCCGTGGCCGCCTGGGACCTGTTCGGCCGGCTCGACGCCGGCGAGGACCTCGCCCCCCTGGTCCAGGAGACGGCGGCCCGCCGCGAGGCGGCGATCGCCCGCCGCAAGCAGCCGGTCACCGGGCTCTCGGAGTTCCCCAACCTCGCGGAGGTGCTCCCGTCGCGCGAGCCCGACCCGGTCGAGCCCGCGGTGCGCCGCTACGGCGCCGCCTTCGAGGCGCTCCGCGACCGGCCCGCCGAGCGACCGGTCTTCCTCGCGACGATGGGCCCGATCGCCCAGCACACCGCCCGGGCGACCTTCGCGACCAACCTCCTGGCAGCCGGGGGGATCGAGGTCGACGTCGCCGGACCGACCGGCTCCGCGGCGGACCTCGTCGCGGCCTACGACGGCCAGGCCGTGGTCGTGCTCGCCGGCGCCGACGCCGCCTACGCCGAGTGGGGCGAGGCGGCCGCCGCCGCGCTGCGCCAGGCCGGCGCCCAGCACGTGGTGATCGCCGGCAAGCCGGCCGACTACGCCGATGACTCCTGCGCGATGGGCGTGGACGCCCTCGCCTTCCTGACCCGCACGAGGGAGAAGCTGGCATGACCATCCCGGAGTCCTTCTCGGGCCTGCCGCTGAGCGACGGCCCTGCCGCCCCCGACACCGGCGAGCTCCACGGCGACCTCGAGTCGTGGCACTCGCCGGAGGGCATCGAGATCAAGCCGTCCTACGGCCCGGCCGATCTCGAGGGCCTCGACGCCCTGGACACCTGGCCGGGTCTCAGCCCGTTCCTTCGCGGGCCGTACCCGACGATGTACACCACGCAGCCGTGGACCATCCGGCAGTACGCCGGCTTCTCGACCGCCGAGGAGTCCAACGCCTTCTACCGCCGCAACCTCGCCGCGGGCCAGAAGGGCCTCTCCGTCGCCTTCGACCTCGCCACCCACCGCGGCTACGACTCCGACCACCCGCGGGTGCGGGGCGACGTCGGCATGGCGGGCGTGGCCATCGACTCCATCTACGACACCCGGACCCTGTTCGACGGCATCCCGCTCGACCAGATGAGCGTGTCGATGACGATGAACGGCGCGGTGCTGCCGGTGCTCGCCCTCTACATCGCCGCCGCCGAGGAGCAGGGGGTGAAGCCGGAGCAGCTGAGCGGGACCATCCAGAACGACATCCTCAAGGAGTTCATGGTCCGCAACACCTACATCTACCCGCCGGCGCCGAGCATGCGGATCATCTCCGACATCTTCGCCTTCACCAGCCAGCGGATGCCCCGCTTCAACTCGATCTCCATCTCCGGCTACCACATGCAGGAGGCCGGCGCGACGGCCGACCTGGAGCTGGCCTACACCCTCGCGGACGGCGTGGAGTACATCCGGGCCGGTCTCGACTCGGGGCTCACCATCGACCAGTTCGCACCGCGGCTGTCGTTCTTCTGGGCGATCGGCATGAACTTCTACATGGAGGTCGCCAAGATGCGGGCGGCCCGGGCGCTGTGGAGCCGGCTGGTCCGCCAGTTCGAGCCGCAGAACCCCAAGTCGCTGTCGCTGCGGACGCACTCGCAGACCTCCGGGTGGTCGCTGACCGCGCAGGACGTCTTCAACAACGTCGCGCGCACCTGCATCGAGGCGATGGCCGCCACCCAGGGTCACACGCAGTCGCTGCACACCAACGCGCTCGACGAGGCGATCGCGCTGCCGACGGACTTCTCGGCCCGGATCGCTCGCAACACCCAGCTGCTGCTGCAGCAGGAGAGCGGTACGACGTACACGATCGACCCGTGGGCCGGCTCCTACTACGTCGAGAGGCTGACCCACGACCTCGCCGAGCGGGCCTGGGCCCACATCGAGGAGGCCGAGGCCGCCGGCGGGATGGCCGCCGCGATCGAGCAGGGCATCCCGAAGATGCGCATCGAGGAGGCCGCGGCGCGGACCCAGGCCCGGATCGACTCGGGCGCGCAGAAGGTGATCGGCGTCAACACCTACCGGCTCCCTGCCGAGGACCCGCTCGAGGTGCTCAAGGTCGACAACGACGAGGTCTACCGCCAGCAGGTCGCCAAGCTCGAGCGGCTGCGCGCCGAGCGCGACCAGCGCGACGTCGACGCCGCGCTGGAGGCGCTGACCCGCAGCGCCGACACCGGCGACGGCAACCTGCTCGACCTCGCGGTGGGCGCCGCCCGGGTCAAGGCGACGGTGGGGGAGATCTCCGGCGCCCTGGAGAAGGTCTACGGCCGCCACCAGGCGGTGATCCGTACCATCTCCGGCGTGTACCGCGACGAGGCCGGACTGGCCAACGACGGAGCCGGCGACTCGCTGGTGTCCCAGGTGCGCCAGGCGACCGACGAGTTCGCGGAGGCAGAGGGCCGCCGGCCGCGGATCCTGGTCGCCAAGATGGGCCAGGACGGCCACGACCGCGGCCAGAAGGTCGTCGTGTCCGCCTTCGCCGACATGGGCTTCGACGTCGACGTGGGGCCGCTGTTCTCCACGCCCGAGGAGGTCGCCCAGCAGGCGATCGACGCCGACGTGCACATCGTCGGGGTGTCGTCGCTCGCGGCGGGCCACCTCGCACTGCTCCCGGCGCTGAAGAAGGCGCTCGCCGAGCAGGGCCGCGACGACATCATGGTCGTGATCGGCGGCGTCATCCCGCCCGACGACGTGCCCACGCTGAAGGAGATGGGCGCGGCATCGGTGTTCCTGCCCGGGACGGTCATCGCCGAGTCGGCGCTCGACCTCCTGGCGAAGCTGCGCGACCAGCTCGGCCACTGATGGACGTCGAGCGGCTGCTCGACGGCATCCGGGCGGGCCGCCGGGCGGAGATCTCGCGGGCGATCACCCTGGTCGAGTCGACCGCGGCGCGGCATCGCGAGGCGTCCCGGGAGCTGCTCACCCGGCTCGCGGAGAGCGCCCCGGCGAGACCCGCGGTGCGGGTCGGCATCTCGGGTGTCCCGGGGGTCGGCAAGTCGACCTTCATCGAGGCGCTCGGCACGATGCTCACCGGGGAGGGCCACCGGGTGGGGGTGCTCGCGGTCGACCCCTCGAGCGTGCGCACCGGCGGCTCGGTGCTCGGCGACAAGACCCGGATGGCGCAGCTCTCCGCCGACCCGGCCGCCTTCATCCGGCCGTCGCCCTCGGCAGGCACCCTCGGCGGTGTCGCCCGCGCCACGACGCAGGCGATGACCGTCCTTGAGGCCGGCGGCCACGACGTCGTGCTGGTGGAGACGGTCGGCGTCGGCCAGTCGGAGGTCACCGTCGCCGGCATGGTGGACACCTTCCTCTTCCTCACCCTCGCCCGCACCGGCGACCAGCTGCAGGGCATCAAGAAGGGCATCCTCGAGCTGGCCGACGTGATCGCCGTCAACAAGGCCGACGGCGACCGCGAGCAGGAGGCGCGGGCGGCCGCCCGCGAGCTCGGTGGCGCCCTGCGGCTGGTGCGCGGCCACGACGAGTGGGCGCCGCCGGTGGTCACCTGCTCGGGCCTCACCGGCGCCCGGGTCGACGAGGTCTGGGGGCAGGTGCTCAAGCACCGCGACCACCTGGGCGAGGGCGGCATCGGGCGCAAGCGCGCCGAGCAGCAGCTGGAGTTCACGTGGGCGCTCGTCCGCGACGAGCTGGACCAGCGGCTGCGGCACTCGCCGGGCGTGCGCGCGGTCCGCGACGAGGTGCGCTCGGCGGTGCTGGCCGGCGAGCTCACCGCGCCGCTCGCCGCCGACCGGATCCTCGCGGCGTACGACGCCGGCGACTGAGCTGCGACCCCGGCCACGTCGTTCTTGGTGAAGTTTTCGCACTTCCGCTGACGGGGGCCTGCTCCGCACCCCAAGATCGGCGAGCCGCGCGAGCGGCTCCACCGGGTCCGGGTCCCGGGAGCACTCACCCCCCGATCGGATCCTGGAGGTCCCTCATGTCCCTGTTCCGTCCTGTCCGAGCGCTCGTCGCCGCCGGCCTCACCGCCGCGCTCGCCGGCTCGGTGCTCCTCCCGCCGGCGCACAGCGCCGCTCCGTCCCGCGCCACCGTGGCGAAGGACCTGCTCGCACCGCTCAGCGTGGCGGTGAGCGACAAGGGCAACGTCTACTACAGCGAGAACTTCTCCGGGTCGCTGTGGGTCAAGCAGGCCGGCAAGGCGCCGAAGAAGGTGCACCAGACCGCGGCCGGCGAGAACGGCCCGGCCGAGGTCGGCGGCATCTCGATCCGCGACAACGTCGTCTACTTCGTCTCCGGCAGTCGGATCGTGCGCCGGGCCAGCGACGGGGTGAAGGTCGTCGCCAACATCGGCAAGTACGAGCGGGACCACAACCCCGACGCAGGCGTCACCTACGGCGCGGTCGGGATCGACCCGGAGTGCGCGGAGCAGTTCCCGGAGGAGTCGCCCTACCCGGCGTCGTACCCGGGGATCGTCGAGGCGCACCCCTACGCCACGGCCTACGGGGACGGTGCCCTCTACGTCGCCGACGCCGCGGCGAACGCGATCTTCCGCATCAAGAAGGGCAAGATCAGCACGGTCGCCGTGCTGCCGCCGGCCACCGCGACCATCACCGAGGGGCTCGCGGAGCAGCTGAACTTCCCGGGCTGCTCGATCGGCGCGAAGTACCGCTTCGAGGGCGTCCCCACCGACGTCGAGTACCACAACGGCAAGCTCTACGTGAGCACGCTGCCGGGCGGTCCGGAGGACGGCTCGGTCGCGGGCTCGGTCTACCGGATGAACCCGACGACCGGCAACACGGTGCGGATGGCCACCGGCCTGGTGAGCGCGAACGGCCTCGCCGTGGCCGACGACGGCAACATCTACGTCTCGGAGCTGTTCGCGGGCCGGATCACCCGGATCACCCCCTCCGGCACGAAGCGGCTCTTCACCGAGACGCTGTTCCCGTCGGCCGTGGAGGTGCGCGGGTCGCAGCTGTTCGTCACCGAGCGCGTCCTCGTCGGCTTCGGCGAGGAGGAGCCGGGCGGCCGGGTCTCCCGCTACGGTCGCTGACGGGCTCCGCGGAGGCGGTCGCCGGCCGGTGCCGGCGGCCGCCTCCGTTGCCGCACGGCGTAGGTTGGGAGCGTGGACCATCGCGACGTCACCGACCTGCTCCGGCTGATCGGCTCCGTCGTCGAGAAGTACGACGACGAGCTGGTCGAGCTCCGTCGGGACCTCCACCGCCACCCGGAGCTGTCGTGGGAGGAGCGCCGCACGACCGACCGGGTCGTCGAGCACCTCGAGCGGAGCGGCTGGCGCCTCACCCCGGCGCCGCGCAGCGGCGTCGTCGCGGAGATCGGTGACGGGCCGGGCCTGGTGGCGCTGCGCGCGGACCTCGACGCGCTCCCGGTCGACGACGTGATCCCGGAGCCGTGGCGCAGCGAGGTCGACGGTGTCGCCCATGCCTGCGGTCACGACGTGCACACGGCGGCCCTGGTCGGCGCCTCCTACGCGCTGGCCGAGGCCCACCAGCAGGGCCGGCTCGGCGGCCGCGTCCGGCTGCTCTTCCAGCCCGCCGAGGAGGTCATGCCCGGCGGTGCCAAGCACCTCGTCCGGCACGGTGCCATGGAGGACGTCCAGCGGATCTTCGCCCTCCACTGCGACCCGTCGGTCGACGTCGGCACGGTCGGCCTGCGCACCGGCGCGATCACCAGCGCGGCCGACCGGATCGACGTAAGGCTGGAGGGGACCGGTGGGCACACCTCCCGCCCGCACCTGACCGGCGACCTCACCTTCGCGCTGGCGAAGATCACCAGCGAGCTGCCGGCCGTGCTGAGCCGACGGATGGACCCGCGGGCCGGCGTCAGCGTGGTGTGGGGCGTCCTGCGGGCGGGCTCGGCGCCCAACGTGATCCCCGACCACGGCGTCGCCGCGGGCACGGTGCGGATCCTCGACGCGGAGGCGTGGGCCTCGTGCGAGGCCGTCGTGCGGGAGGCGGTGATCGACATCGTCCGTCCCTACGGGATCACGGCGTCGGTGGACTACCTCCAGGGCGTGCCGCCGGTGGTCAACGACCCGGTCAGCGTGGCGATGGTCGCCGCGGCGGCCGACGAGCTGCTCGGCCTGCACCACCGCATCGACGTGCCGCAGAGCCTGGGCGGCGAGGACTTCGGCTGGTACCTCGAGGAGGTGCCGGGCGCGATGTTCCGCCTCGGGACGCGCACGCCCGGCGGCACCACCTTCGACCTGCACCAGGGCGACTTCCAGGTCGACGAGCAGGCCGTCGGCGTGGGCGCACGGGTGCTCGCCGGCGCCGCTGCGCGCGCGCTGGTCACCACTAGGTAACAACCGAGCGCAAATCCCGGGGGTAGACCGCAGATCGGCCGGGTCCGGCATTAGGGTGCACGGGAAGCCCCGGCCGGGGCTCGCACCGAGGAGCCAAATCCCAGGAGGACGCCGTGAGGAAGACGGCCCGATTCATCGCTGTGGCGACCATCGCAGCACTCTCCCTGACCGCTTGCGGCGAGCGCGAGGACGACGGCGACGCCGACGCGGGCGACCAGTCGTCGCCGAGCTCGTCGGCTCCGACCGCCTCGGACGAGCAGTTCCCCGACTTCAAGGCCTGCATGGTCTCCGACTCGGGCGGCTTCAACGACAAGTCGTTCAACCAGACGTCGTACAAGGGGCTCCAGGACGCCGCGACCAAGTACGGCCTGGAGACCGGCAAGGCGGAGTCCACCGACCCGTCGCAGTTCCCGGACAACATCCAGAGCCTGATCGACCAGCAGTGCGACCAGATCACCACGGTCGGCTTCCTGCTGGGCGACGCCACGCTCGCCAAGGCCAAGAAGAACCCCGACGTCGACTTCGCGATCGTCGACTACGCCTACGTCAACGAGGACGGCAAGAACACCGCGCCGGCGAACCTGAAGGGCCTCACCTTCGACACCGCCGAGCCGTCGTTCCTCGCCGGCTACCTCGCCGCGGCCAAGTCGGAGTCCGGCGTGGTCGGCACCTTCGGCGGTCTGAACATCCCGACCGTCACCATCTTCATGACCGGCTTCGTGAAGGGCGTCGAGCACTACAACCAGGAGAACGACGCCGACGTCAAGGTGCTCGGCTGGGACCCGGAGAAGGGTGAGGGCTCCTTCACCGAGTCGTTCGAGGACAAGACCGCCGGCCAGTCGGTCGCCGAGGGCATGATCCAGCAGGGCGCCGACATCATCTTCCCGGTCGCCGGCCCCGCCGGCCTCGGTGGTCTCCAGGCCGCCAAGGACAACGACAAGTGGGGGATCTGGGTCGACACCGACGGCTGCGAGTCGGCCGCGGAGTACTGCGACATCCTGCTGACCTCGGTGGTCAAGGGCATGGACGTCGCGGTCGAGGAGGCGATCTACAACTCCGCCAAGGACGAGTTCGACAACGAGCTCTACAACGGCACGCTCGAGAACGGCGGCGTCGGCCTGGCCCCGTGGGGTCCCAACGCCGACGTGGACAGCGAGCTCGAGGGTGAGATCGAGGACCTGAAGCAGCAGATCATCGACGGCGAGATCACGGTCGACTGACCACGCCACACGCGAGATGACAGGTCGGGGTGGGGACACTCACCCCGACCTGTCATGTCCCACGATCGATCGTCGGACACGGGAGAAGCCATGCGCCTCGAGATCCGCGGCCTGACCAAGCGATTCGGGTCCTTCACGGCCAACGACCACATCGATCTCACCGTCGAGCCCGGCGAGATCCACTGCCTGCTCGGCGAGAACGGTGCCGGCAAGTCGACGCTGATGAACATGCTCTACGGGCTGCTCACGCCGACCGACGGCGAGATCCTGCTCGACGGTGAGCCGGTCACCTTCGACGACCCCGGCGAGGCGCTCGCCGCCGGGATCGGCATGGTCCACCAGCACTTCATGCTGGTGCCGGTCTTCACCGTCGCCGAGAACCTGATGCTGGGCCGGGAGAACGCCCGGCTCGGCGTGCTGAACCGCAAGGTGGCCCGGGAGAAGGTCCGCGAGCTCTCCGACCGCTACAACCTCCGGGTCGACCCCGACGCCCTGGTCGAGGACCTCCCGGTCGGGGTCCAGCAGCGGGTGGAGATCATCAAGGCCCTCGCCAGCGATGCCCGGATCCTGATCCTCGACGAGCCGACCGCGGTGCTCACGCCGCAGGAGATCGACGAGCTGATGGGCATCATGCGCGAGCTCAAGGCGCAGGGCACCTCCATCATCTTCATCACTCACAAGCTGCGCGAGGTCCGCGCCATCGGCGACCGGATCAGCGTGATCCGCCGCGGCAAGGTGGTCGGCACGGCCGAGCCGAGCGCCAGCGAGGCGGAGCTCGCGGAGCTGATGGTCGGCCGTTCGGTCTCGCTGACCGTCGGGAAGGACCCCGCGACGCCCGGCGCGCCCCTGCTGCGCGCCGAGGGCGTCAGCGTGGTCGACCCGCGCGGGCACCTGGTGGTCAAGGGCGTGTCGTTCGAGGCCCGCGCCGGCGAGGTCCTCGGCATCGCCGGCGTGCAGGGCAACGGCCAGACCGAGCTGATCAAGTCACTGCTCGGGCTGGTCCGCCCGGACGCCGGGCGGATCGAGCTCGACGGGCGTGACATCAGCCGCCACCGACCGCAGGAGAGGCTCGCCGAGGGGATCGGCTACATCCCCGAGGACCGCTCCCACGACGGGTTCGTGGGCACGTTCAGCGTGCGCGAGAACCTCGTCCTCGACCTGTACCGCACCAAGGACTTCTCCAACGGCCCGGCGCTCGACCTGGGCTCGATCGAGGAGAACGCGCGAGCACGGGTCGAGGAGTTCGACATCCGCACCGAGTCGATCGACACGCCCGTCGCCTCCCTGTCCGGAGGCAACCAGCAGAAGGTGGTCGTCGCCCGGGAGTTCTCCCGGCCCCTGAAGGTGCTGATCGCGTCGCAGCCGACGCGCGGGGTGGACGTCGGCTCGATCGAGTTCATCCACAAGCGGATCATCGCCGAGCGCGACCGCGGCACGGCCGTCGTCGTGGTCTCGACGGAGCTGGAGGAGATCTATGCCCTCGCGGACCGCATCGCCGTGATGTACGACGGTCGCATCGTGGCCACCGTCTCGCCCGACACCCCGCGCCAGGAGCTCGGCCTGCTGATGGCCGGCGCGGTGCCCGGTGCGGGTGACGGGAAGGCGGCGTCGTGAACGCGATGTCGCCCGGGACGGCGTCGATCACGCCCGACCCTGAGGACGACGCCGGGCGGCGGGGGGCGGTCCAGGCGTGGCTGCCGACCGTGCGCGACGTGGGTCTGGCCATCGTGCTGGCCCTCCTGGTCGGCGCGCTCCTGATCGGGCTCTCCGACGACCGCGTCGTCGAGGCCGTCCAGAACCTCTTCCAGCACCCGGGGTCCTTCTTCGTCTACGCCGGCGACGTGGTGCGGTACTTCTTCCTGGCCGTGGGTGAGGCGTACTGGGGTCTGCTCGACGGGGCCTTCGGCTCCGGCTCCTCGCTCCGCCGGACGCTCCAGCGCTCGGCTCCGCTGATCTGTGCCGGCCTCGGCGTGACCGTCGCGTTCCGCGCCGGCCTGTTCAACATCGGCGCCCAGGGCCAGATGCTCGTCGGAGCGCTGGCGGCGGGCTATGTCGGCTTCACCTGGGACCTGCCGCCGCTCGTCCATCTCGCGGCGGCCCTGGTCGCGGCCATGGTCGTGGCCGGGCTGTGGGGCGGCATCGTCGGCGTGCTCAAGGCACGCACCGGGGCACACGAGGTGATCACCACGATCATGCTCAACCAGGTCGGCCGGTTCCTGGTGCTCTACTTCCTCGCCAAGGAGGCGTTCCAGCGGCCCGGCAGCGACAACCTCCAGTCGCCGCCGGTCGACGACGACGCCACGTTCCCCGAGGTCTTCGGGCTCCACCTCGGCATCCCGCTCGCCCTGGTGGCGGCGTACGGCGTGTGGTGGCTGCTCGAGCGCAGCCGGCTCGGCTTCGAGATGCGCGCGGTGGGCGCGAACCCGGAGGCGGCCCGGACCGCGGGGATGAGCATCGGCAAGGTCTACATCTCCGCGATGACCCTCGCGGGGATGCTGTCCGGGCTGGCCGTCGCGACGACGGTGCTCGGCCTCCAGCAGTCGGTGACCGACGGCGTCGTCGGGTCGATCGGCTTCGAGGCGATCACGGTCGCGCTCCTCGGGCGGGCCACGCCCCTGGGCACCGTGCTGGCCGGCCTGCTGTTCGGCGCCCTCTCGGCCGGGGGGCTCGGCATGCAGACCGCCGCCGACGTGCCGCCCGAGCTGATCCAGGTGGTCCAGGCGCTGATCGTGCTGTTCGTGGCCGCCCCCGCGCTCGTCCGCGGCCTGGCCCGCGCGCGGCGCCGGAAGGCTCGGCAGAAGGGCGCGCCCGCGAAGGAGGTGTCCGCGTGAGCGACGTACACACCGCGCCGCGGCCCGGCGTGGCGCCGGACCCGCAGGTCCGCGACCGCGCCGACGTCCGGCGCCAGGTCAAGCTGGTCGTGGTCCTGCTCCTCGCGCTGGCGGCCGAGCTGTGGTTCAAGCTCGACATCGACGACCCGACCGTCTCCCACCTCCTGAAGGGGGCGCGGAGCCAGGACAACCAGCCGGTGACCTTCGACGGCTCGCTGGTCTCCTGGCTGGCGGTCGCGCTCACGGCGGTCGCGCTCGTGCTCGCGCTGCTCAACCGGTTCCCCCGGGGGTGGCTCGGGGTGGTGCTCGGGGTGGTGCTCGGCGTCGCCTTCTACGCGGCGTTCCTGATGTGGGCCTTCGCGGACCCGACCGGTGCGTTCGCGCCGTCCATCCTCAACCCGCTGCCCGGCACGATCCGGATCGCCACCGCGCTCGTCTTCGGCGCGCTGGCCGGCGTGCTGTGCGAACGGGCCGGCGTGGTGAACATCGCGATCGAGGGGCAGTTCGCCACCGGCGCGTTCCTCGGCTCGGTCTTCTCCAGCCTGGCGGTGGCCTCGCTCGGCGGCATCCCGCTGTTCTGGTGTCCCGTCTTCGGCCTCGTCGGCGGCATCCTCGCCGGCGTCGGCATGGCCGCCATGCTGGCCTTCTTCGCGCTGCGCTACCACGTCGACCAGGTGGTCGTCGGCGTCGTCCTGGTGACCTTCGGCTACGGCATCACCACCTTCCTGCTGGGCCAGATCCCGGCGGACAAGAAGGACGAGCTCAACAACCCCCACCTGCTGGAGGCGGTGGAGATCCCGGTCCTCGCCGACATCCCCTACATCGGGCAGGCGCTGTTCGCGCAGACGCTGCTGGTCTACCTCGCCTACGTCTCCGTGCCCGCCCTGTGGTTCCTGCTCTTCCAGACCCGCTGGGGGCTGCGGGTCCGCGCCGTCGGCGAGCACCCGAAGGCGGCGGACACGGTCGGCATCGACGTCAACCGGGTGCGTTGGCAGGCGGTCCTCCTCGGCGGCGTGTTCGCCGGGCTGGGCGGCGCGTCGTTCACGCTGACCACCGGCGCCTTCGACCAGGACGTCACGGCCGGCCTCGGCTTCATCGCCCTCGCGGCGGTCATCATGGGCCGCTGGCACCCGGTGTGGGCGGCCCTGGCCGCCCTCGCGTTCGGCCTGCTGCGCGACCTGCGCGACCAGCTCGGCCTGCTGGGCGACAAGGTGCCCGGCGACCTCATCTCGATGCTGCCCTACCTGGCGACCATCATCGCGGTGGCCGGGTTCGTGGGCCGCGTCCGCCCGCCGGCGGCCGACGGCCAGCCGTACGTGAAGAGCGACTGACATGGCCGACGTCGACTGGGAGTCCCTGCGCCGGGCCGCCGCCGCGGTCGCGGCCCGCGCCTACGTGCCGTACTCCGGCTACCGCGTCGGTGCCGCCGGCATCGCCGACGACGGCCGGGTCGTGGTGGGCTGCAACGTCGAGAACGCGTCGTACGGCGTCACGCTGTGCGCCGAGTGCGGGATGGTCTCCCAGCTGTTCGCCTCCGGCGGGTCCCGGCTGACCCACGCGCTGTGCGTCGACGGGCAGGGCGAGGTGATCATGCCGTGCGGCCGCTGCCGGCAGCTGCTGCACGAGACGGGCGGTCCGGCGATGGAGCTGATGACGCCGGAGGGCGTGAGGACGATGGCCGAGGTGCTGCCCCTCGCGTTCGGCCCCGACGACCTCGCCTGATAGGACTGCCGGATGACGTCCGACTCCCACGACGCCGTCGAGGTGATCACCACCAAGCGCGACGGCGGCACCTTGAGCACCAGCCAGATCGACTGGGTGGTCGACGCCTACACCCGCGGCACGGTCGCCGACGAGCAGATGTCGGCCCTGGCGATGGCGATCCTGCTCAACGGCATGGACCGGCGCGAGATCGGCGACTGGACGGCCGCGATGATCGCCTCGGGCGAGCGGCTGGACTTCTCCGGCCTGTCCCGGCCCACGGCCGACAAGCACTCCACGGGCGGGGTCGGCGACAAGATCACCCTGCCGCTCGCTCCCCTGGTCGCCGCCTGCGGTGTCGCGGTGCCGCAGCTCTCCGGGCGGGGCCTGGGACACACCGGCGGCACCCTCGACAAGCTCGAGTCGATCCCGGGGTGGCGCGCGTCGCTCTCCACCGAGGAGGTGCTGGCGCAGCTGGAGTCGGTCGGAGCGGTGGTCTGCGCGGCGGGCGAGGCCCTGGCGCCGGCGGACCGCAAGCTCTACGCGCTGCGCGACGTGACGGGCACCGTCGAGGCGATCCCGCTGATCGCCTCCTCGATCATGAGCAAGAAGATCGCCGAGGGCACCGGCGCCCTGGTGCTCGACGTGAAGGTCGGCAGCGGCGCGTTCATGAAGTCGGTCGACCGGGCGCGCGAGCTCGCCGAGGTGATGGTCGCGCTCGGCACCGACGCGGGCGTCCGGACCGTCGCCCTGCTGACCGACATGGACACGCCGCTGGGCCTGACCGCGGGCAACGCCCTGGAGGTCGCGGAGTCGGTGGACGTGCTGGCCGGCGGCGGTCCCTCCGACGTCGTCGAGCTGACCCTCGCCCTGGCCCGCGAGATGCTCGCCGCCGCGGGGCGGGACGACGTGGACCCGGCCGACCGGCTGGCCGACGGGTCCGCGATGGACACCTGGCGGGCGATGGTCGCGGCGCAGGGCGGGGACCCCGCCGCACCGCTGCCGGTCGCCCGCGAGACCCACGTCGTGGCCGCGCCGTCCGACGGGGTGCTCACCCGCCTCGACGCGATGGCGGTCGGCGTGGCCGCGTGGCGGCTGGGTGCCGGGCGCGAGCGCAAGGAGGACCCGGTCCAGGCCGCGGCCGGCGTCGTCTGGCACGCCCGGCCCGGTGACGTCGTACGCGCCGGTGAGCCGCTGTTCACCCTCCACACCGACACCCCCGAGCGGTTCGACCGCGCCCTCGCCGCCCTGGACGGCGGCTTCGACGTCGCCCCGGCCGGCACCGCCCACGACCCCCGGCCGCTGGTGATCGACCGCGTCGGCTGACTGTGAGGATTCCCTTCGCAGCCTGATGGTGCTGGGCTGTGGGCAGGCAACTGCGAGCGTGACCCTTCGGCTGACTGGCTCAGTGCCTTTGACGGGACTTGTCCGCTCGTGGTTACCGG